>NZ_JBJGYX010000130.1:0-621 GCF_054050195.1 Geodermatophilus sp. SYSU D00710 | reverse complement strand
TGAAGTGACCCCCGTGGGCCGGACACCTCCAGACTTGGCAGCAGCCAGGGAGGAGGCCCCGGTTGGGGAGGGTCAGCAAGTACTCCGAGGAGTTCCGCCGGCAGGCGGCGATGCTCGTCGTCGACGGCGGCCGCGGTGTCCGCGATGTCGCCCGAGAACTCGACGTCAATCACGAGACGCTGCGCAACTGGGTGGGTGCGCTCAAGCGGGAGCGGGCCGCGCCCGGCGGGCCGGTCAGCGGCGATGAGCGGGCCGAGCTGGCCCGGCTGCGCCGCCGCGTGGCCGAGCTGGAGCTCGAGAAAGAGATCCTGAAAAAAGCCGCGGTCTTCTTCGCCCGGGAGACGGGGCGGTGAGCCGGGGTGCGGTCTTCGGGTTCATCGCCGCGGAGAAGACGACCTATGGCGTGCGCCGTCTCTGCCGGGTGCTGGGCGTGTCGAAGACCGCGTTCTACGACTGGGCCGCCCGCGGCGGCGGCCCGACGGCGACCGAGCTGGCCGAGGCCTACGCCATCCAGGCCATCCGCACCGCCTGGGCCGAACGCCGCCAGGTCTACGGCGCCCGCCGGCTGACCGCCGAGATCCGCGACCGCGGGCAGGGGTGGAACCGCAAGCGGGTCGCCCG
>NZ_JBJGYX010000129.1:0-638 GCF_054050195.1 Geodermatophilus sp. SYSU D00710 | reverse complement strand
CTGATGAGCCTGGGCGGTATCGAGGGCATCCACCGGCGCCGGCGGGGCAAGTACGGCCGCCGCACGCACTCGACGGCGACTGCCGCGGACCTGGTGGAGCGGAACTTCGCCGCGGCCGCGCCCGACCGGCTGTGGGTCGCCGACATCACCTATCTACGCAGCTGGGAGGGCTTTCTCTACCTGGCCGTCGTCGTCGACGCCTGCACCCGCAGAGTCGTGGGCTGGGCGATGGCCGACCACCTGCGCACCGAGCTGGTGCTCGACGCGGTCGGCATGGCCCTGTTCGCCCGCAAGCCGGCTCCCGGCCTGGTGCACCACTCCGACCGGGGCAGCCAGTACACCGCCTACGAGTTCGGCAAGACGCTGCGTAGCTCCGGGCTGCTGGCCTCGATGGGCCGGGTCGGCTCGGCGTTCGACAACGCGATGGCCGAGTCGTTCTTCGCCACGCTGAAGGCCGAGCTGGTCTACCGGCGGGCATGGCCGACGCGGCACGAGCTGGAGATGGAGGTCTTCAGCTACATCGAGGGCTTCTACAACCCACGGCGCCGGCACAGCCGGCTGGACAACCTCAGCCCGGCCGACTTCGAGAAGATGCTCACGACACAGAACGAGGCGTCCGCCTGACGGGGGTCACTTCA
>NZ_JBJGYX010000128.1:0-764 GCF_054050195.1 Geodermatophilus sp. SYSU D00710 | reverse complement strand
ACACCCGCCCCCCCCCCCCACCCCCGCCGACCCCCCCCCCCCCACCCCCCCCCCCCCCCCCCCCCCCCCCCCCCCCCCCCCCCCCCCCCCCCCCGGCGGTGAGGGAGGACGCCGCACGCGGTTGTCCCCGCACACCAGACGGAGGGCCGGTCCAGCACTCGCCGGACCGGCCCTCCCGCCGTTCACCCCTGGACGTCGGAGGTGCCGGCGGGGCACCGTCGTCCCCTGGCCGACCGGCAGAGGAGGGGCTGTGCTCCCGGACGTCCTGCACGACCCGTCCCCGGAGGAAGCCGACGACGACCTCGCGCTCTTCGGGCGTCTGGTGGGCGCCTGGCGGCTGCACTGGTCGGGCCGCGAACCCGACGGCACCTGGGCGACGGCGGTCGGCGAACTGCACGTCGGACGGGTGCTCGGTGGCCGGGCGGTGCAGGACGTGTGGATCGTGCCCGGCAGGGGAGAGCCCGGCGCCGGCGTCCCGCCGCGGGCGTTCCACGGGACGACGGTCCGCTTCCCCGATCCCCACGCGCCGGGCACCTGGCGCTCGACGTGGATGGACCCCGTGAACGGCCGCGTCCGGCGCGGGGGGGGGGGGGGGGGGGGGGGGGGGGGGGGGGGGGGGGGGGGGGGGGGGGGGGGGGGGGGGGGGGGGGGGGGGGGGGGGGTGGGGGGGCGGGGGGGGGGGGGGGGGGGGGGGGGGGGGGGGGGGGGGGGGGGGGGGGGGGGGGGGGGGGGGGGGGGGGGGGGGGGGGGGGGGGGGGGGGGGG
>NZ_JBJGYX010000127.1:0-916 GCF_054050195.1 Geodermatophilus sp. SYSU D00710 | reverse complement strand
GACCGGGACGTCACCCACCTGCCGCCCAAGGAACGCGACATCGCGATGGTGTTCCAGAACTACGCGCTGTATCCGCACATGACGGTGGCCGACAACATGGGCTTCGCGCTCAAGATCGCCGGGATGAAGAAGGACCAGATCCGCGAGCGGGTCACCGAGGCGGCCAAGGTGCTCGACCTGACCCCGTATCTGGACCGCAAGCCCAAGGCGCTCTCGGGTGGGCAGCGGCAGCGGGTGGCGATGGGCCGGGCGATCGTGCGCCAGCCGCAGGCGTTCCTGATGGACGAGCCGCTGTCCAACCTCGACGCCAAGCTGCGGGTGCAGACGCGGACGGAGATCGCGGCGCTGCAGCGGCGGCTGGGCATCACCACCGTCTACGTCACCCACGACCAGGTCGAGGCGATGACCATGGGCGACCGGGTGGCCGTCCTCAAGGACGGGCTGCTGCAGCAGGTCGACACGCCGCGCAACCTGTATGACAAGCCGGTCAACGAGTTCGTCGCCGGGTTCATCGGCTCGCCGGCGATGAACCTGGTGACCGTGCAGCTGGCCGAGGGCGGGGCGCTGCTGGGCGGGCACACCGTGCCGCTGCCGCGCACCGCGGTGGGCGCGCTGGCCGCCGAGGGCGCGGCCACGGCCACGCTGGGGTTCCGGCCCGAGTCGGTGGAGCTGGTCGGTGCCGGGGAGGGGGTGCCGGTGGAGGTGGCGGTGGTCGAGGAGCTGGGCAGTGATGCCTACGCCTACGGCACGCTGCACGCCGCCGACACCGCCGGCGCGAGCGACAAGCTGCTCACCCTGCGGGTGGACGCGCGCAAGCCGCCGGCCAAGGGCGAGGTGGTGCACGTGGCCATCCGCCCCGGCGAGGCGCACGTGTTCTCCCCCGAGTCGGGCAAGCGCGTCTCCCAGGACGAGCGCT
>NZ_JBJGYX010000126.1:0-1030 GCF_054050195.1 Geodermatophilus sp. SYSU D00710 | reverse complement strand
GCACCGTCGTCGTCGGTGACGGTCAGCCGCACGGTGTAGGTGCCCGCCGCCGCGTAGGTGTGCGACGCCGTCGCGCCGGTGCCGGTCGCGCCGTCACCGAAGTCCCACGCGTGGGACACCACCCGGCCGTCGGTGTCGGCCGAGGCCGACCCGTCCACCGCCACCCGCAGGTCCGCCACCGAGGTGGTGAACGCCGCGGTCGGGGCCGCGTTCGGCTGCGGGTCGGTGACCCCGCCGGGCGCCTGGGCGCGCAGGTTGTCCAGCCGGATGACCTGCCCGCGCGTGGCGGTGCCCGAGGTGTAGACGTCCAGGAACAGGGCGCCCGGCCGCTGCAGCGCCGCGGTGGTGTCGGTGGCGGTCACCGTCCACGCCGCCGGCTCGGCCGTGCCCGCCGGCCACACCTTGGCCCGCAGCGCCGTGCCCTCGATCTCCAGCCGCACGGTCAGCGCCGTGCCCGGCGTGTAGGTGCCGGGCACCCGCTGGGAGGCCAGGATCGTCTCCGAGCCACCGATCACCCGGTACAGGTAGAGGTCGACCAGACCGGTGCTGCCGAACCGCAGCGTCGCCCGGTAGTCGTCGCCGCCCACCTGCCGGCCGCCGAGATAGACGTAGGTGCCGCCACCGGTGGCCGCCTGCACCAGGGTGAGGTCGGCCTGCACCGCGACGTCCTGCGCCGACACCCCACGCAGCGTGGCGCTCACACCGCGCCCGATGCCGCCTCCCATCTGGCCGGCGCCGCCGGTCACCGAGGAGACGTTCGAGCCGCCGCCCATCGTCCACGCCCCGCCGCGGTCGGCCGACCCCCACCCGGAGGCGACCTCCCGGCCGAAGGCGTCGGCGGCGATGGACCCCGCGCCGACCGGCGCTGGAGCCACGGTCACCTCCCGCGAGGTGTTCGCCGTCGCACCGTCGTCGTCGGTGACGGTCAGCCGCACGGTGTAGGTGCCCGCCGCCGCGTAGGTGTGCGACGCCGTCGCGCCGGTGCCGGTCGCGCCGTCACCGAAGTCCCACGCGTGGGACACCACCCGGC
>NZ_JBJGYX010000125.1:0-1252 GCF_054050195.1 Geodermatophilus sp. SYSU D00710 | reverse complement strand
CCCGCCCCCCCACCCCAACCCCCCCCCCCCCCCCCGCCCCCCCGACCCCCGCCCCGGCGCGGCCCGGCGGGCCCCCCCCCCCCCCCCCCCACCCCGGTGTCCTAACGTCCGGCGCATGCGCGCCGTCTTCGTCTCCTCGCCCTCGCCCGACGACCCGCTGTCCGTGCTGGAGGTCGGCGAGCGCCCCGAGCCCGAGGTCCCCGACGGCTGGACGACGGTGCAGGTCCGGGCCGTCTCGCTCAACCACCACGACCTGTTCAGCCTGCGCGGGGTCGGCCTGCCGCAGGAGCGGATGCCGATGATCCTGGGCACCGACGCGGCCGGGCTCGACGAGGAGGGCAACGAGGTCGTCGTCCACGGCGTCGTGGCCAGCCCCGGCTGGACCGGCGACGAGACCCTCGACCCCAAGCGCTCGCTGTTCTCCGAGCTGCACCAGGGCACGATGGCCGAGCGGGTCGCGGTCCCCCGCCGCAACCTGCTGCCCAAGCCGGCCGAGCTGTCCTTCGCCGAGGCCGCCTGCCTCCCCACCGCCTGGCTGACCGCCTACCGGATGCTGTTCGTCCGCTCCGGCCTGCGGCCCGGGCAGACGGTGCTCGTGCAGGGGGCCAGCGGCGGCGTGGCCACCGCGCTGGTCGTCCTCGGGCGGGCCGCCGGCTACCGGATGTGGGTGACCGGCCGCAGCGAGGAGAAGCGGGCGGCGGCGCTCGCGCTCGGCGCCGAGCAGGCGTTCGAGACCGGCGCCCGGCTGCCCGAGCGGGTCGACGGCGTGATGGAGACCGTCGGCAAGGCGACCTGGTCGCACAGCATCCGGTCGCTCAAGCCGGGCGGCGTCGTCGTCATCTCCGGCGCCACCACCGGCTTCGACCCCGGCGCCGAGCTCAACCGGGTCTACTTCACCCAGCTGTCGGTGGTCGGCTCGACGATGGGCACCCGCGACGAGCTCGAGTCGCTGGTGCAGCTGTGCCGGGTCACCGGTGTGCGTCCGGTCGTCGACGTCGAGCTGCCCCTCGAGCAGGCGCGCGAGGGGTTCACGCGCATGCTCGAGGGCCGCACCGCCGGGAAGATCGTCTTCACCGTCTGAGCGGGCGCTCCAGGTCCCGGAGCGCCCCGCCCGGGTCCGGACCTAGCGCTCGTCCTGGGAGACGCGCTTGCCCGACTCGGGGGAGAACACGTGCGCCTCGCCGGGGCGGATGGCCACGTGCACCACCTCGCCCTTGGCCGGCGGCTTGCGCGCGTCCACCCGCAGGGTGAG
>NZ_JBJGYX010000124.1:0-1290 GCF_054050195.1 Geodermatophilus sp. SYSU D00710 | reverse complement strand
CCCCCCCCCCCCCCCCCCCCCCCCCCCCCCCCCCCCCCCCCCCCCCCCCCCCCCCCCCCCCCCCCCCCCCCCCCCCCCCCCCCCCCCCCCCCCCCCCCCCCCCCCCCCCCCCCACGGTGCGGGTGGTCACGCGGACCGTCGTCGACCCTGCGTGCGTGGCGTGGTGCTGAAGCGCCGGACGTCGGGTCCCGGCGCGGCCAGGAGGCGGGTGAGGTCGGCTGCGACGGCCGGCCAGCGGTCGCCGAGGTCGGCGTCGGCGATCCGGACGACGCGGATGCCCAAGGCGCGGAGGTCGTCCTCGCGCCGCTTCTCGTCCCACAGGACCTGGCCCGCGGACCGCTCGCGCCACGGGTCGGTGTACTTGACGCGACCGTCGAACTCGACCGCGACCGCGGCGTCGTCGAACCAGGCGTCGACGACGCCGACCAGCCGACCCTCGGTGCGGATCTCGACCTGCAGCTCCGAGGGCGGCAGTCCCGATCCGACGAGGCGGAGCCGTCCCCGGGTCTCCAGAGGCGACTCCGCGCGTCCGTCGGCCAGCGCGATCGCCCGCCGGGCGCGGGGCGTACCCCGCCAGCAGGGCTGAGCCGCGACGACGCCGGACAGCTCCCGGTGCGTCGTCGCTCCGGCGAGCAGGGCGGCGTCCATCGCGACGACAGCGCGCTCGAGTGGCCACTCCCGAGCACAGTCGACGAGCGTGCGGGTCGTGGAGGTCAGGAGGAAGGGACCACGCCGGACCACCTCCCCGGCGCTCAGCGGCGCACAGTTCATCCGGAACGTCGCGCTCGCCCGCCACTGGCCGGGGTCGGTCAGCCGGACGGTCCGGTCGAGGCCGTCCCACACGGGGAGTCCGAGGAGTCGCGCTGCCGAGCCGTGGCTGATCACGGTGTCCGGCCGGTCGAGGAACAGCAGGGCGGCCAGGCAGTCGGCAGCGTGCCGGCGCGCGCCGAGATCCCCGAGCCGCTCGGCGGTCGTGTAGACGCCCCGCCGCAGCCTCACCCACCTGCCGGTGGAGCACAGGGACCGGATCTCGTCGTGTCCGTATCCCGCCCGGCGGGCGTCGACGGTCGTGAACAGGCCGAACTGGCGCTCGGCCGCGGCGCGGAGGACGGGGTGCACCGGCCCAGCCTGGCGATGCCCTCCGCCCGGACGACCGCCGCTCGGCGATCTGTGGACAGCCGGCGCGCGGGCCGGGTGGCCGCACTCCGCGGTGGGCCCCCGCACCCCCCCCCCCCCGGGGCGGCCCCGCCGCGCGCGGGGGGCCCGGCCCGCCGGGTGGTTGGGGCCCGG
>NZ_JBJGYX010000123.1:0-1431 GCF_054050195.1 Geodermatophilus sp. SYSU D00710 | reverse complement strand
CCCACCCCCCGGCCGCAGGTCGCCGGGCGGGCGCCCCCGCCCCCCCCCCCCCCCCCCCCCCCCCCCCCCGCCCCCCCCCCCCCCCCCCCCCCCCCGGGCCGGCCGGGGACGCCCCGGAGGCGGCCGAGGCCCCGGTCGGGGGCGCGGCGCCACCGGCGGACGGCGGCGCGTCCGGGCGTCCGGGCAGGCGGAACCTCATGGGGAGATCGCACCACAGATCAGCGGTCCGCACCGCACGGGAGCAGGCCGGCGGGCCGGGTCAGGACCCGCGCGACGGGGTAGGGGGGTGGCTCCGGGGAACCCGCCCCGGGACGTCCGAGAGGTAAGCCATGCCCGAGGTCCCGCAGCCGGTCACCGACGACAGCATCAAGGTGCGACAGCTCTCGCACTACCAGTTCAGCTGGGTCGCCGGGGAGCCCGGCGAGCCCGGCACCTACACCCTGCAGCTGGTCCTCGACCAGGGCGCGTGGGAGGAGGTCCTGACGCTCGACCCGGACGACGCCGACAACCTGCAGGACCTGCTCGCCGACAACGACACCGTGCACTACGACGTCGGCCGGCGGGTGCTCATGTTCGGCGTGAAGAAGGCCGGGGCCTGACGGTCCGTCAGCTCACCGGCGGCACGGCCCCGGCGCCGGCGGACGGGGGCGCCGCTAGCGTCGGGGTCGTGCCGAGGACCGCGACCGCCGACCGTGTCGACCGTGCTGCCCTGCTCGACTTCCTCCGCCCGCGCCACCGGGCGGTGCTGCTCACCCGCCGGCGCGAGGGCGTCCAGCTCTCGCCGGTGACCTACGGCGTCGACGCCGAGGGCCGGGTCGTCGTCTCCACCTATCCGCAGCGGGCCAAGGTGCGCAACGCCCGCCGCGACCCCGCCGTCTCGCTGTGCGCGCTGTCCGACGAGTTCGACGACGCGTGGGTGCAGGTCGACGGGCACGCCGAGGTCCTCGACCTGCCCGAGGCGCTCGAGCCCCTCGTCGAGTACTTCCGCTCGATCAGCGGGGAGCACCCCGACTGGGCGGAGTACCGCGCGGCGATGGCCCGGCAGGGCAAGTGCCTGCTGCGGATCACGATCGAGTCCTGGGGACCGGTGGCCACCGGCGGCTTCCCGCCGGAGCTCGCCCGGGACTAGCGGCGCGCCGGGCAAGCCCAGGAGCTTGCCCCACCCGGCGGGAGCCGCGACGCTGCCGTCGTGCCCCTGGCCCTCGCCTGCGCGCCGCTGACCGCGGGCGCCGCCGGGCCGCCGGAGGTCCTGGGACCCGGCGCCCGCCCGCTGGGGGAGGGCTGGACCGCCGCCGTCGCGGACGCCGCGGCCGCCGTCGACGCGGTCGTGGCCCTGGTGCGCGCCGGCGGCTGGCGGAGGGGGGGGGGGGGCGGCCCCCCGCGCGCCCCGCCCGCGCCGGGGGGCGCGCCCGGCCGCGGGGCGCGCGCAGC
>NZ_JBJGYX010000122.1:0-1809 GCF_054050195.1 Geodermatophilus sp. SYSU D00710 | reverse complement strand
GCGCCAGGCCCCGGGGCGCCGCCCCGGCCCCCCCCCCGCCCCCCCCCCCCCCCCCCCCCCCCCCCCCCCCCCCCCCCCCCCCCCCCCCCACTGCCGGCGGGAGGACTACCCGTCGACGTCGACCGGGCCGCCGGTCCGCCAGTACAGCCCCGCCTCGCGGGAGAGCAGCTCCTCGTCGACCAGGTAGCGGCGCAGGGCCGCGGTGTCAGGGTGCCAGACGGCCAGCAGCGCGTTGACCTCGCGCTCGGGGTAGCGCACGCCGACGTCGAACACCCGCGCCACGTGCTCGAGCACCACCCGGCGCTTGCTCCGCTGCGCGGGGATGGTCGTCAGCCGCCCGTCCCGGATGAACGAGGCGAGCACGGCGGACTCGGCCGGGTCGTCCGACAGCGGCTCCGGCGGCGGCGCCGACTCGGCCGCGGCCCGCGCCGCGGCACCGAAACGATCGGTCAGCAGCTCCAGCGCGTGCCCGTCGCGGCGCACCAGCCCCGCCCGGGCCATCCGGCGGGCGGCCAGCGCGACGTCCTTGAGGGGCAGGCCCGCGGCGGCCGCGACCTCCTCGATCGTCCCGGCCCCCAGGGCGAGCGCGGCCACCACCTTCAGCCGGGTGGGGTCGGCCAGCAGCCCCACGATCGTCGACGCGTGCACCCGGCGACGGTATCCGCGCATCGGAGCACGGGGGCGGGGGTAGGCCGACCGGCATGGTGAGCCCCATCGACATCCAGAAGGCCCTCAAGGGCATGGACTACCCGGCCACGAAGGACCAGATCCTCGAGCACGCCAAGGGCGGCGACAAGGACGTCCTCGAGGCGCTGCAGAAGATCGACGACCGGGAGTACGAGGGGCCCAGCGGCGTGAGCGCCGCGGTCTTCGACTGACGCCCCGCTAGGTTCGGTGCCCATGACACCGGGCCGGGACTACACGGGGGACATGCACCTCGCGCACGTGCTCGCCGACCAGGCGGACTCGCTGAGCATGGACCGCTTCCGGGCGCTCGACCTCGCCGTCGAGACCAAGCCCGACCTGACGCCGGTCACCGACGCCGACCGCGCCGTCGAGGAGCAACTGCGGATCACCCTGTCCCGGGCCCGCACCCGCGACGCCGTCCTGGGCGAGGAGTTCGGCGTCACCGGGCACGGGCCGCGGCGCTGGGTGCTCGACCCCATCGACGGTACGAAGAACTTCGTCCGCGGCGTGCCGGTCTGGGCGACGCTCATCGCGCTGTTCGACGGCGACGAGCCGGTGGTCGGCCTGGTGTCGGCACCGGCGCTCAACCGCCGCTGGTGGGCGGCGAAGGACGTCGGCGCCTGGACCGGCCGGCGGCTGGAGTCGGCCACCCGCTGCCGGGTGTCGGGGGTGTCCGAGCTCGGCGACGCGAGCCTGTCGTTCTCCAGCCTGTCGGGCTGGGAGGAGCGTGGCCTGCTGGACGGCTTCCTCGACCTCACCCGGTCGGTGTGGCGGACCCGCGCCTACGGCGACTTCTGGAGCTACGTGCTGCTGGCCGAGGGCGCGGTCGACGTCGCCTGCGAGCCGGAGGTGTCGCTGTGGGACCTCGCCGCCCTCGACGTCATCGTCCGCGAGGCCGGCGGCCGGTTCACCGACCTGTCCGGCGTCCCCGGACCGGCCGGCGGCAGCGCGCTGGCCACCAACGGCGCGCTGCACGACGCCGCGCTGGCGCACCTGCGGCTGCCCGACCCGGCGTAGGAGCCGGGGGGGGGGGGGGGGGGGGGGGGGGGGGGGCGGGGGGGGGGGGCGGGGGGGGGGGGGGGGGGGGCGGGGGGGGGGGGGGGGGGGGGGGCGGGCGACACG
>NZ_JBJGYX010000120.1:0-2302 GCF_054050195.1 Geodermatophilus sp. SYSU D00710 | reverse complement strand
CACCGCGCGACGGGGGTGGCCGTCGCGCAGGGGAGGTCGGGCACCGCGCGGCGAGGACGGCGGCGCATCGGCGCGGGACTCCCGGACGCGGCATGAGACGCGGGTCACGGCGGATCGTCGTCCCGACCCCGGGAACACCGCCCGCAGGAGTGCCGTTAGGGTGGGCAGGAAAGTTGAGCGGACCCCGCGCAAGGCGGACGCCAACTCGCCGCACGACCCAGCAAGGCACCCGCACGCACACGAACAGGAGCCAGCTCCATGGCACGAGCGGTCGGTATCGACCTCGGCACCACCAACTCCGTCGTCACCGTCCTGGAGGGCGGCGAGCCGACGGTCATCGCCAACAGCGAGGGCTCGCGCACCACGCCCTCCGTCGTCGCCTTCGCCAAGAACGGCGAGGTCCTCGTCGGGCAGTCGGCCAAGAACCAGGCCGTCACCAACGTCGACCGCACCATCCGGTCGGTCAAGCGCCACATGGGCACCGACTGGAAGACCGGCGAGATCGACGGCAAGCGCTACACGCCGCAGGAGATCAGCGCCCGCATCCTGCAGAAGCTCAAGCGGGACGCCGAGACCTACCTGGGCGAGCCGGTGACCGACGCCGTCATCACCGTCCCCGCCTACTTCGAGGACGCGCAGCGCCAGGCCACCAAGGAGGCCGGTGAGATCGCGGGCCTCAACGTCCTGCGCATCGTCAACGAGCCGACCGCGGCCGCGCTGGCCTACGGCCTGGACAAGGGCGAGACCGAGCAGACGATCCTCGTCTTCGACCTCGGCGGCGGCACCTTCGACGTCTCGCTGCTGGAGATCGGCGAGGGCGTCATCGAGGTGAAGGCCACCGCCGGTGACAACCACCTCGGGGGCGACGACTGGGACGAGCGCGTCGTCAAGCACCTGGTGCAGACGTTCAACGCCCAGAACGGCATCGACCTGTCCAAGGACAAGCTGGCCATGCAGCGGCTCCGCGAGGCCGCCGAGAAGGCCAAGATCGAGCTGTCGGGTGCGCAGTCGACCAACGTCAACCTGCCTTACATCACCGCCGGGGCCGAGGGGCCGCTGCACCTCGACGTCACGATCACCAGGGCCGAGTTCCAGCGACTGACCCAGGACCTGCTCGACCGCGCCCGCGCGCCGTTCAACCAGGCCATCCGCGACGCCGGCGTCTCGGTCGCCGAGATCGACCACGTCGTCCTGGTCGGTGGCTCCACCCGGATGCCGGCGGTCACCGAGCTCGTCCGCGAGCTGACCGGTGGCAAGGAGCCCAACAAGGGCGTCAACCCCGACGAGGTCGTCGCCATCGGCGCCGCGCTGCAGGCCGGCGTCCTGAAGGGCGAGGTCAAGGACGTCCTGCTCCTCGACGTCACCCCGCTGTCCCTGGGCATCGAGACCAAGGGCGGCATCATGACCCGGCTCATCGAGCGCAACACCACGATCCCGACCAAGCGCTCGGAGATCTTCACGACGGCCGACGACAACCAGCCCTCCGTGCAGATCCAGGTGTTCCAGGGTGAGCGCGAGATGGCGATGTACAACAAGAAGCTCGGCATGTTCGAGCTGACCGGTCTGCCGCCGGCGCCGCGCGGCGTGCCGCAGATCGAGGTCGCCTTCGACATCGACGCCAACGGCATCGTGCACGTGTCCGCCAAGGACCTGGGCACGGGCAAGGAGCAGTCGATGACCATCACCGGCGGCTCGGCCCTCCCCAAGGAGGACATCGAGCGGATGATGCGCGACGCCGAGGCCCACGCCGAGGAGGACAAGCGACGCCGCGAGGAGGCCGAGACCCGCAACCTGGCCGAGTCGCTGCAGTACCAGACCGAGAAGTTCCTCGCGGAGAACGGCGAGCGCATCCCGGCCGACAAGAAGGAGGAGCTCGGCGAGGCCCTGACCGAGCTGCGCTCCGCCCTCGGCGGCTCGGACATCGCCGCGATCAAGTCGGCCCAGGAGAAGGTCGCCCGCATCTCGCAGGAGGTCGGCGGGGCGCTCTACGCCCAGCAGGCCGAGGCCGGCGCGGCCGGCACCGGTGACGGTGCGCCGGGCGCGGCCGGAGGTGCTGCGGGTGCGTCGGCCCCGTCCGGGGACGACGACGTCGTCGACGCCGAGATCGTCGACGAGGACAGCGACCGCCGATGAGCCAGGGGGACGAGCAGCCGCGGGTCGTGATCCGTGACAAGCGGCGGATCGACCCCGTCAGCGGCGCGGTGCGGGCGGCCGGCCGCCTGCACCCCCCCGGCCCCCCCCCCGGCCCCCCCAACCCAGCCAACCCACGGGTTCCGCAGTTCTACTAACAGAACGCCAACCC
>NZ_JBJGYX010000119.1:0-2338 GCF_054050195.1 Geodermatophilus sp. SYSU D00710 | reverse complement strand
GTGGGCGGGCGGGCCGCCCGCCCACCGCCGGGCGTCAGCCCGTGGAGGACGAGAACGCGGCGTCGAACGCGGCGGCCGGCGGGTCGAAGGCCAGGCGGCGGACGAACGCCAGCGCCTCGGGGGCACCGACCAGGCGGTCCATGCCGGCGTCCTCCCACTCCACCGAGATCGGCCCGTCGTAGCCGATGGTGTTGAGCATCCGGAAGCAGGCCTCCCACGGGACGTCGCCGTGGCCGGTGGAGACGAAGTCCCAGCCCCGCCGCGGGTCGGCCCACGGCAGGTGCGAGCCGAGCCGGCCGTTGCGGCCGTTGCCCACCTGGCGCTTCGCGTCCTTGCAGTCGACGTGGTAGATCCGGTCCTTGAAGTCCCAGATGAACGAGACCGGGTCGAGGTCCTGCCACACGAAGTGCGACGGGTCCCAGTTGAGCCCGAAGGCCTCGCGGTGGCCGATCGCCTCGAGCGTGCGGACCGTCGTCCAGTAGTCGTAGGCGATCTCCGACGGGTGCACCTCGTGCGCGAACCGGACGCCGACCTCGTCGAAGACGTCGAGGATCGGGTTCCACCGGGCGGCGAAGTCGGCGTAGCCGTCCTCGATCATCGAGGCCGGGGCCGGCGGGAACATCGCCACGGCCTTCCAGATCTTCGACCCGGTGAAGCCGACGACCGTCTCGACGCCGAGCTTGGCCGCGGCGCGCGCGGTCAGCTCCATCTCCTCGGCGGCGCGCCGCCGCACGCCCTCGGGGTCGCCGTCGCCCCAGACGCGCCTGTTGACGATGTCCTGGTGCCGGGCGTCGATGGGGTCGTCGCAGACGGCCTGTCCGTTGAGGTGGTTGGAGATGGCCCACACCTTGAGGCCGTACTTGTCGAGCAGCTCGAGCTTCTGCTGCACGTAGGACTCGTCGTTCGCGGCGCGCTCGACGTCGAGGTGGTCGCCCCAGCAGGCGATCTCCAGGCCGTCGTAGCCCCACTCGGAGGCGAGCCGGGCCACCTCCTCGAACGGCAGGTCGGCCCACTGGCCGGTGAACAGGGTGACGGGGCGGGGCATCAGTCGGTCCTCTCCTCGATGCGGGTCCACACGGAGTCGGCCGCGGCGCTGCGCTCGACCGCGTCGAGCACCCGCTGGATCTGCAGGCCGTCGGCGAACGACGGCGCCGGGTCCTGGTCCTTGGCGATCGCGGTGACCAGGTCGACGACCTGGTGGGTGAAGCCGTGCTCGTAGCCCAGCCCGTGCCCGGCCGGCCACCACGAGCCGATGTAGGGGTGGCCGGGCTCGGTGACCAGGATGCGCCGGAACCCGGCGCGCTCGGCGGGCTCGTGGCCGTCGAAGAACTGCAGCACGTTCATGTCCTCGAAGTCGAAGGCGAGGCTGCCCTCGGACCCGTTGACCTCGACGCGGATGGCGTTCTTGCGGCCCAGCGCGAACCGGGTGGCCTCGAACGTGGCCAGCGCGCCGCCGGAGAAGCGGCCGAGGAAGACGGCGGCGTCGTCGACGGTGACCTGGCCGGTCCCCTCGCCGGCGACGCCGGACAGCGACCCGGCCGCCGCGGGCAGCGGGCGCTCCTTGACGAAGGTCTCCAGCAGCGCGCTGACGCCGGTGAGCGTCTCGCCGGTGACGTACTGGGTGAGGTCGACGATGTGCGCGCCGATGTCGCCCAGCGCGCCGGAGCCGGCCTTGTCCTTCTCCAGCCGCCACGACATCGGCGCCGACGGGTCGGCGATCCAGTCCTGCAGGTACTGCGCGCGGACGTGGCGCACCTGGCCGATCCGCCCTTCGGCGACCAGCCGGCGGGCCAGCCCGATCGCCGGCACCCGGCGGTAGGTGAAGCCGACCATCGAGCGCACGCCGCGGGCGGCGGCCCGGGCGGCGGCGTCGGCCATCGCCTCGGCCTCGGCGACCGTGTTGGCCAGCGGCTTCTCGCACAGCACGTGCTTGCCGGCCTCCAACGCCGCGATCGCGATCTCGGCGTGCGTGTCGCCGGGGGTGCAGACGTCGACCAGGCCGACGTCGTCGCGCTCGAGCAGCCGCCGCCAGTCGGTCTCCACCCCCGCCCAGCCCAGCCGGGCGGCGGCGTCGGTGGCCCGCTGGCGGTCGCGGCCGGCGAGGACGGTGAGCTCGGGACGGAGCGGGAGGTCGAAGAAGTGCGGGGCGGTGCGCCAGGCCTGCGAGTGCGCCGCGCCCATGAAGGCGTGTCCGATGAGACCGATCCCGAGGGTCGGCCGGTCTGCTGAGGTCATGGAGACTCCCGGGGAGGGGGGGGGGGGGGGGGGGGGGGGGGGGGGGGGGGGCGGGGGGGGGGGGGGGGGGGGGGGGGGGGGGGGGGGGGGGGGGGGTGGGGGG
>NZ_JBJGYX010000118.1:0-2493 GCF_054050195.1 Geodermatophilus sp. SYSU D00710 | reverse complement strand
GTTGATAGGCCGGAAGTGGACGCACCGCGAGGTGTGGAGCTGACCGGTACTAACAGGCCGAGGACTTGACCACACTCCCAGCCCAGCCCACACGCCGGCTGCGTACGTCGAAGATGGTCTTCACACACACAGCGTCCACTGTGCAGTTCTGAACGCACCCAACCAGCCGCCCCGAACGGGGTGCTGGCCGGGATCTCGTTCACAGTGTTACGGCGGCCATGGCGAGAGGGAAACGCCCGGTACCATTCCGAACCCGGAAGCTAAGCCTCTCAGCGCCGATGGTACTGCCCTGGAGACGGGGTGGGAGAGTAGGACGCCGCCGGACAACCATTCGAAGACGGGGGTCGGAGCCACAGGCTCCGGCCCCCGTCTTCGTGCGTTTCCGGCATCCGTTTCCGTGGCGCTCCCAGGAGTGCCGCCCGTAGCACCGAGGTATCCAGGACGACATGACTTCTCCCCGACGAGGCTCCGCAGGGCGCGGCCGCCAGGACGGCCCGGCTGCCCGCGGTCAGGCCCGTGCGGGCCGTGACGACCGACAGGGACGGCCGGCGGCAGGACGCGATCCCGGTGGGGACCGCCGCGGGGGCCCGGCCGGTGCGGCACGTCGTGGCGTCGGCGGCTCCACAGACCGCCGGGGCGGTCAGGGCGGGCGGGTTCCCGGTGGCGAGCGGTCCGCGCGGGGTGGCCAGTACGGCCGTGCCACGGATCGGACGCAGGGCGAGCGGTCCGGCCGGCCGGTCGAGGGCAGGAGCGGCGCCGGAGACTGGCGCGACCGTCGTCCGGCCCCCGAGCGGGGCGCGAGTGACCGCCAGGATCGTCGTCCTGCGTCGGGGCGCTCCGTCGACGACTGGCGGGACCGCCGTCCCTCTTCCGAGCGTTCGTCGAGTTCGTGGGGGGACCGGCGCAGCGGCGTCGGCCGTCCGGCGGGGGAGCGCCGCCCGGCCGGGGACGGGGACCAGGCGGGGCGTCGTCCCCGGCCGGCCACCGGCGGCGCCGGCAACTGGCGGGACCGGCGGCCGGAGGGTCCCCGGACCGACCACGGACGTCCCGCGGCCCGGCGGGACGAGACCGCCCGAGGTGCCCGGTGGGAGGAGCAGCGCCCGCGTCCTCAGCGGCGGGACGACGAGAGCGCCACGCGTCCGGAGTGGCGGGACCGCCGCCCGGGCGGCGAGCGGTCCACCCGGGCGAGCGGCGACCGGGGTGCGTGGCGCGGTCGGCAGGACGGTACCGGTGCCCGTCCGCAGCGGCAGGACGCCCCGGCCGGGCGGCCCGACCGTGCCGGCGGCCGGGACTGGCGCGACCGCCGTCCCACCGACGACCGTCGGGCCCGTCCCGACCGGGACCGCACGCCACCCTCCCCTCCGGGCCCTGACCTGCCCGACTGGGCCGAGGCCCGCGACCTGGACCAGGCCGTCCGGGCGTCCCTGCGCGGCCTGGACTCCCGCAACGCGGAGAAGGTGGCCCGCCACCTCGTCGTCGCCGGCACGCTCGTCGACGAGGACCCGCAGCTGGCGCTCGCCCACGCCCGGGCCGCCCGGGACCGGGCCTCGCGGATCGCGGTCGTCCGGGAGGCGGTCGGCGTGGCCGCCTACCACGCCGGCGACTACGCCGAGGCGTCGCGGGAGCTGCGCGCGTACCGGCGGATGAGCGGCGACGAGGGGTACCGCGCCGTCCTCGCCGACTGCGAGCGCGCCCAGGGACGGCCGGAGGTCGCGCTGCGGCTGGTGCGGGAGGCGCTCGGCGCCGGGCCCGAGCCGGCGGAGACCATCGAACTCCGGCTCGTCGAGGCCGGCGCCCGTCAGGAACTGGGGGAGACCGCGGCTGCCCGGCTGGTCCTCGAGGGTGCGCTGGGCGGCCGCCCGGTCCCCGGCGGGGTGGACCTGGCCGACGAGGGCACGCGGCGGCTCGCCTCGGCCTACGCCGACCTGCTCGCCGCCGTCGACGACCCCGCGGCCGGTCCGTGGCGGGAGGCCGTGGACGCTGCCGGCCCGGACGAGGACGAGGACGTCGCCTTCGGCGAGGAGGAGCTGCCGCTCGCCCCGGCCCCGGCCGACGCCGAGACGACCCAGCACGCCGGGGATCCGGTCGACGACGCCGGGAATCCGGTCGACGACGCCGAGGATCCGGTCGGCGGCGCCCCGGCGCCTGCCGACGAGGACGACCTCGACTTCGACGAGGACGTCGAGCGCGAGGTCGCCGAGCTGCTCGGTGAGATCGACCCGCCGGGCGAGGACCTGTCCGGGCACTGACCACCGACAGCCGCGCCTCCGTCGTCCACACCGCCTCTGTGCGTCCACAGCGTCCGTGACGATGACCGGCCGGGGGTCGGCGGGCACCACGCTGCCGTCATGAGCGTGGCTGTCATCGACCGGAACGACGTCGTGGGGGGGGGGGGGGGGGGGGGGGGGGGGGGGGGGGGGGGGGGCGGGGGGGGCGGGGGGGGGGGGGGTGGGGTTGGGGGGGGGGGGGGGGGGGGGGGCGGGGGGGGGGGGG
>NZ_JBJGYX010000117.1:0-2856 GCF_054050195.1 Geodermatophilus sp. SYSU D00710 | reverse complement strand
CCGGGTTGCGGTGGGGGGGTGGGGGGGGGGGGGGGGGGCCCCGGGGGCGCGCGGGGGGGCGGGGGGGGGGTGGGGGCGGGGGGGCCCCCCGCCGCCGCGGCGGTCGCGTCGGCGGGGGTCTCCTCGGCGGCGGGGGCCGGAGCGGGCGCCGGGGCGGCCAGCTGGACGGGGACGACCCCGTCGTAGCCCGGGCCCACGACGAGCTGCACGGCGTCGCCCGCGGCGGCGCTCTCCTGCAGCACCGCGCCGGGGACGGCGGCGGCCACCGTGCGCGCCTGCTCCAGGGCGCCGGGGCCGTGGCGGACGACGGTCCCGTCGACGCCGCCGGTCTCGTTGCCGACCGCGCCGACGGTGAACCCCTGCTGGCGCAGCTGGTCGGCCACGGTGGAGGCCAGCCCGCGGGTGGCGGTTCCGTTGAGCACGTCGACGGTCACCGCGGCCGGCGCGACGGTCGGACCCTGCGGGACCGGGGCCGGCGACGGCTCGGCCGCGGGGGCGGGCTCGGGCGTCGGCTCGGGTGCCGCGGCGGTCTCGACGGCCACCCCCGGCGCGGCGAGCTCCTCGGGGACCCGGCTGTCCTCGATGACGCTGTCGAACAGCGACCGGACGCCGGTGCCGTCGAGCAGCACGTAGGACCGCTCGCTGCCCGCGGGGACGTGGCCGACCTGGGCGACCGGCAGCGCGGCGCGCTGGACGGCGTCGCCCTCGAGGTCGCCGAGCGCGGTCGCCAGGGTCCGCAGGTCGCCGAGCGTCGTCTGCTCGTCGACGGTGAGCGCGTCGGCGGCGCCGGTGAGGACCCGGGTCAGCTCGACGGTGTTCGCCAGCGTGCCGGCGGTCACCGCCGTGCGCAGCATCGCCGACAGCAGCCGCTGGGTGCGCTCGGCGGCGGCGGTGCCGGTGGCGTCGGCGGCGGCGTCACCGGGGGTCAGGTAGCGCGTCGCCAGGTCCCCGGTGAGGCGCGAGGTGCCGGCCGGGAGGGAGGCGGCGGAGGCGGCGTCGGCGGGGTCGCCGGTGGGCAGGCACACGTCCACCCCGCCGACTGCGTCGACCAGGCCGGGCAGCCGGGCGAGGTCGACGGCGAGGTAGTGGTCGACCCGCAGCCCCGACACCTGCTGGACGGCGCGGACCATGCACGCCGGTCCGCCGTCGAGCAGCGAGGCCGCGAACGCCTCGGACACCGGCTCGCGGACGGCGCCGTCGTCGGTGCGGCAGCCGGGGGTGTCGACCAGCGCGGTCGGCGGCACGCTGACCAGGACGGCGCGGTCCTCCTCGGCGGACACGTGGACGAGCAGCGTGGTGACCGAGGCCGGCCCGTCGGTGCCGGGGAGGCCGGTGCCCACGACGAGGTAGGTGGTCGACCCCTCCTGCAGCTGCGGGGCGATCACCTCCGGCCCCTCGGGGGCGAGCGCGGCGACGCGGGCGACGCTCCGGTCGACGTAGGTGTACAGGCCCAGGTGGTAGGTGAGGGCCAGGCCGAGCACCACGGCCAGGACCAGGCCCACCCGGACCAGCCGCCGGCGGAAGGGGCTGCGCGGGGGTCTCGCCGCCGGGGAGCGGCGGGTGCTGCCGGCACCGGACACCGGCGAGCCGTCCAGTCCCGGGATGGGCGGGACCGGCGCGGAGCGGTGGACGGCCCCGGCGGTCCCCGGCAGCGGCGGCACGGGACCGGAACGGTGGACGACACCCGGCGTCCCGGGCAGCGGCGGCACCGGGCCCGAGCGGTGGACCGCCCCCGGCGTCCCGGGCAGCGGCGGCACCGGGCCGGAACGGTGGACCGCTCCCGGCGTCCCGGGGTGCAGCGGTGGCACCGGCTGGGAGCGGCGCACGCCCTCGCGGACCGCGGGCGGCACCGGCCGGGACTGCTGGACACCGGCGGGGCCCGCGGGGACCGGCGGCAGGCCGCGGCGGGGGCTCGGGGTGTCGTCGCCGGCCGGCCGGCGGTCCCGCTCCGGCGCCGGCTGCCGGGTGGCAGGGGGGACCGGAGGACGGGGTCCGCGGTGCGGCGGGAGGGACTCACCGGGCTCGAGCGGGATCGGCACCTCGCCGGTGCGCCGGGCGGCCCGGCGGCCCGTGGCGTTGCCGGAGCGCGCGATCAGCTGCTCGACCGAGATCGGCCCGGACGCGTCGGGCACCCGGCCACCGGCCCGGTCGCCCCGCCCCCGCTCGTCGCCCACCGGTGTCGACATCCCATCGTCGTCGTCCGTGTCACGTCGTCCGCGCCGCGGCGTCCGATCGGTTGCACCCCGCACTCGCGGCAGCACTCCACGATACGGCTCGCGGTCCTCCAGGGCGGCCGACGCGCGGGAGGTCGGTGCCGACGATCGCGCCGGGACCTACCCGGGCGGGTGGTGGACCACTCGCCGGCCGGGCGACCTGCCGGGCGCGGCCGTAGCGTCCCCCTCGTGCGGCTGCCCTCGATACCCGGTCCCTCCGACGTGTTCTCCGCGGTCGAGAGCCTGCGCGAGGGCATCGGCGAGGCGCTGGTCCTGCTGCCCCGGGTGGCGGCCGCGGTGGGCCGGCTGGAGGGCCTCCTCGACCGCGTCGACCGGGTCGTCGGCCGGGTGGAGGACCTCGTCGAGCACGCCGGGGACACGATCGGGGCCGCCGACCGCGCCATCGAGGCCGTGGAGTCCACACGCCGGCGGGCCGACGACGAGATCGCCGCCGTCGACGGGACCCGCAGCCGGGCCGACGAGGCCATCACCGCCGTGGGGACCACCCAGAAGCGGGCCGACCAGGCCATCACCGCCGTCGAGTCGACCCAGCGGCGCGCCGACGACGCCATCGAGGCCGTGGGGACCACCCAGCAGCGCGCCGACCAGGCCATCACCGCCGTCGAGTCGACCCAGCGGCGCG
>NZ_JBJGYX010000116.1:0-3372 GCF_054050195.1 Geodermatophilus sp. SYSU D00710 | reverse complement strand
GCCGGCGGGCCGGGGACCGGTGGGGTCGGATCGGCGGGTGGGCTGGTTGGTCGTTGAGAACTGCACAGTGGACGCGAGCATCTTTGATTTCTGTGTGCCGCGGGATCCGTCGTCTGGCTCCGGTCAGCCGGTGGATGGTCGTGGTGCGCGCAGTTTGCGTGTGAGTTGGTGGTGAGTGTGGCCAAGTTGGTAAGGGCACACGGTGGATGCCTGGGCACCAGGAGCCGATGAAGGACGTGGGAGGCTGCGAGAAGCCTCGGGGAGCTGCCAACCGAGCGTTGATCCGAGGATGTCCGAATGGGGAAACCCCGCACCAGTCATGTGGTGTGACCCGCGCCTGAACACATAGGGCGTGTGGAGGGAACGTGGGGAAGTGAAACATCTCAGTACCCACAGGAAGAGAAAACAACCGTGATTCCGTGAGTAGTGGCGAGCGAAAGCGGAAGAGGCTAAACCGTTTCCATGTGATACCCGGCAGGGGTTGTGGAGGCGGGGTCGTGGGACCGCTCGGGCACGTCTGCCGGCGTGCCGAGGAGTGAGAAAGACCGGTCGTTAGTGGAAGGCCTCTGGAAGGGGTCGCCGTAGAGGGTGAGAGCCCCGTACACGAAAACGCCGGTCCTCCTGCAGCGTGTTCCCAAGTAGCACCGAGCCCGTGAAATTCGGTGTGAATCCGGCGGGACCACCCGCTAAGCCTGAATACTCCCTGGTGACCGATAGCGGACGAGTACCGTGAGGGAAAGGTGAAAAGTACCCCGGGAGGGGAGTGAAATAGTACCTGAAACCGTGTGCCTACAAGCCGTCAGAGCTCCGAATGTCCACGCCTCGTGCGTGGCGGGGTGATGGCGTGCCTTTTGAAGAATGAGCCTGCGAGTTAGTGATACGTGGCGAGGTTAACCCGTGGGGGGTAGCCGTAGCGAAAGCGAGTCCGAACAGGGCGTGCCAGTCGCGTGTCCTAGACCCGAAGCCGGGTGATCTACCCATGGCCAGGTTGAAGCGCGGGTAAGACCGCGTGGAGGACCGAACCCACCAGGGTTGAAAACCTGGGGGATGAGCTGTGGGTAGGGGTGAAAGGCCAATCAAACCCGGTGATAGCTGGTTCTCCCCGAAATGCATTTAGGTGCAGCGTCGCGTGTTTCTTGCCGGAGGTAGAGCACTGGATGGCCGATGGGCCCCACAAGGTTACTGACGTCAACCAAACTCCGAATGCCGGTAAGTGAGAGCGCGGCAGTGAGACTGCGGGCGATAAGGTTCGTAGTCGAGAGGGAAACAGCCCAGATCATCGGCTAAGGCCCCTAAGCGTGTGCTAAGTGGAAAAGGATGTGGGATCGCAGAGACAACCAGGAGGTTGGCTTAGAAGCAGCCATCCTTGAAAGAGTGCGTAATAGCTCACTGGTCAAGTGGTTCCGCGCCGACAATGTAGCGGGGCTCAAGCACACCGCCGAAGCCGTGGCACTCCGCCGTGCAGCCCGCCGGTTCTCTTCGGAGGGCCGGCCAGGTGGCGGGGTGGGTAGGGGAGCGTCGTGTGGCGGGAGAAGCGGCGGCGGAAGCCAGCCGTGGACGCCATGCGAGTGAGAATGCAGGCATGAGTAGCGAGAGGGGAGTGAGAACCTCCCCCGCCGGAAGACCAAGGGTTCCTGGGCCAGGCTAATCCGCCCAGGGTGAGTCGGGACCTAAGGCGAGGCCGACAGGCGTAGTCGATGGACAACGGGTTGATATTCCCGTACCCGCGAAGGAGCGTCCCTGCCGAGGCCAGCGATGCTGACCCACCGAAACCGCTGTTCTTCTTTCGAGGAGAACGGTGGGAGTAGCTGGGGACCCGACCTGGTAGTAGGCAAGCGATGGGGTGACGCAGGAAGGTAGTCGGTGCCGGTGAGTGGTAGGACCGGTGCAAGGGTGTGGCCCGCGCCGTAGGCAAATCCGCGGCGCACGCAGGGTGAGGCCTGACGCATAGCCGAATGAGGCGAATCCGATGATCCTATGCTGCCGAGAAAAGCCTCTAGCGAGTTCCGAGCGGCCCGTACCCCAAACCAACTCAGGTGGTCAGGTAGAGAATACCGAGGCGATCGAGCGAACTGTGGTTAAGGAACTCGGCAAAATGCCCCCGTAACTTCGGGAGAAGGGGGACCCTCGCTCGTCAACATCCTCGCGGTGGGCAGCGGGAGGGGGTCGCAGAGACCAGTGAGAAGCGACTGTTTACTAAAAACACAGGTCCGTGCGAAGTCGTAAGACGAGGTATACGGACTGACGCCTGCCCGGTGCTGGAACGTTAAGGGGACGGGTTAGCCGCAAGGCGAAGCTCAGAACTCAAGCGCCAGTAAACGGCGGTGGTAACTATAACCATCCTAAGGTAGCGAAATTCCTTGTCGGGTAAGTTCCGACCTGCACGAATGGCGTAACGACTTCTCAGCTGTCTCAACCACAGGCTCGGCGAAATTGCACTACGAGTAAAGATGCTCGTTACGCGCGGCAGGACGGAAAGACCCCGGGACCTTCACTACAGCTTGATATTGGTGTTCGGTTCGGCTTGTGTAGGATAGGTGGGAGACGGAGAAGCCGGCACGCCAGTGTCGGTGGAGTCGCCGTTGAAATACCACTCTGGTCGAATTGGATGTCTAACCTGGGTCCGTGATCCGGATCAGGAACAGTGTCAGGTGGGTAGTTTAACTGGGGCGGTTGCCTCCCAAAGAGTAACGGAGGCGCCCAAAGGTTCCCTCAGCCTGGTTGGCAATCAGGTGTCGAGTGCAAGTGCACAAGGGAGCTTGACTGTGAGACCGACGGGTCGAGCAGGAGCGAAAGCTGGGACTAGTGACCCGGCACCGGCAGGTGGAAGCGGTGTCGCTCAACGGATAAAAGGTACCCCGGGGATAACAGGCTGATCTTCCCCAAGAGTCCATATCGACGGGATGGTTTGGCACCTCGATGTCGGCTCGTCGCATCCTGGGGCTGGAGTAGGTCCCAAGGGTTGGGCTGTTCGCCCATTAAAGCGGTACGCGAGCTGGGTTTAGAACGTCGTGAGACAGTTCGGTCCCTATCCGCCGTGCGCGTAAGAGACTTGCGAAGAGCTGTCCCTAGTACGAGAGGACCGGGACGGACGAACCTCTGGTGTGCCAGTTGTACCGCCAGGTGCACGGCTGGTTGGCTACGTTCGGCAGGGATAACCGCTGAAAGCATCTAAGCGGGAAGCTCGCTTCAAGATGAGGTCTCTCACCCAGTTCATGGGGTAAGGCCCCCGCCCAGACCAGCGGGTTGATAGGCCGGAAGTGGACGCACCGCGAGGTGTGGAGCTGACCGGTACTAACAGGCCGAGGACTTGACCACACTCCCAGCCCAGCCCACACGCCGGCTGCGTACGTCGAAGATGGTCTTCACACA
>NZ_JBJGYX010000115.1:0-3537 GCF_054050195.1 Geodermatophilus sp. SYSU D00710 | reverse complement strand
ATAAAAAGGGGCCGCCCCGCGGGGGGTTCCGCCCCCGCGCGGCCCCCGGCCACCCGGCGCCCCCCCCCCCCGGGCGGGGGGGCGGGGCACGACGGGGTGCGGGGCGTCAGCCGCGGCGGCGCGCCACCCGCCAGGCGCCACCGAGGACCACCGAGGCGATCGCGGCCTTGATCAGGCCCCCGATGATGAACGGGTAGAAGCCCGCCTCCAGCGCCTGCGACGCGCTCATGCCGGTGGCGAACGCCAGCCAGGGCACGCCGACGGCGAAGACGACCGCCTGGCCGGCGACGAACAGCGGCACCGAGGTGAGGAAGCGCCGGTCGGCGCCGTGCCGGGCGGCCAGGCCGATGAGGTAGGCCGCCGGGATGAAGCCGAACACGTACCCACCGGTCGCGCCGACGACGACGTCCCAGCCACCGGAGGCCTCGGAGTAGAACGGCAGCCCGACCAGCGCGGACAGGATGTAGACCACCTGCACGGCCACGCCCCGCACCGGGCCGAGGCTCGCCGCGGTGAGCACCACGGCCAGCGTCTGCCCGGTCACCGGGACCGGCGAGCCCGGCACCGGCACCGAGACCTGCGCGAGCAGCGCGGTGAACAGCACGCCCAGCGCCACCAGGACGACGTTGCGCGCCCGGACGGCGGGGACCAGGTCGGCGAGGACGAGCGGGCGGGCGCCGAACGCCGGCACGGAAGCGGTGGCCAAGGATCCTCCTGAGGCGAGGCGGCGCCGACCCGGCGCCGCGGGGCGGCCCGAGTCTGCCCTACGTCCGTCCCGGGACCAACCGCCGGTCGGACGGCTCCCGCACCGCCGTCCGGGACACGCGCGGTCGTCGCCGGAGCCCCGCCGGAACCGTTGCGGTCGGTGGCTGCGCGCTCACCTGCAGGTATGCCGGCCGGTTTGCCGGGCCTCCGGGAGGCGTGTTCTCTGGGGTCCAGAGCCCCTCGGCGAAGGCGAGAACCAAGGCGGGAACAAGGCGGTCATTGAGGCATGGCAAGCGGATGGTGGGCGTCGCTGTGGTCGTGGCGGCGACCCGCTCCCCGCGAGCAGGCCGCGGTGCCGCCACCGGACCGGGCACCCGACGACGGGCCTCGGCCGGCGACATCCCCGGGGACCCTCCCGGACCCGCCTCCCGCCGACGACGCAGGGGCCGCGCACCCGGCTCCCGCCGGTGCACCGCAGGACACGGGGGCGCCGGAGCCGTCCCCCGTGCACACAGAGACGGCCGGTCCGTCCGGTCGACCCGGGTCCCACCCCGACCCGGTCCGCAGCAGCCCGCTGCTGCCTTCCCCTCTCGAGACGACAGGAGCCCCTCCCGTGGCACAGCTGGACAACGTCATCGCCGACCTGCTCGCGATCGAGGGCGCCAGCGGCGCCGCGATCGTGGACATCGACAGCGGCATGGCCCTCGCGAGCGGGGGCACGCCCGGGTTCGACCTCAACGTCGCGGCCGCCGGGAACTCGAACGTGGTGCGCGCCAAGCTGCGCACCATCCAGGACCTCGAGCTCAAGGACGAGATCGAGGACATCCTGATCACGCTGCAGAACCAGTACCACCTGATCAACGTGCTCAAGGGACAGGGCAACTCCGGCCTGTTCATCTACCTCGCGCTCAACCGCGTGACCGCGAACCTCGCGCTCGCCCGGCACAAGCTGCGGTCCGTCGCGGCCACCGTCAGCGTCTAGCCGCCGGCCGGCACCCGGCCCGCACGGGGGCCGGGCCGGGTGCCGCCGCGCAGCCCCACGGGCCGGAGGTGAGGTGCTGGAACGGCCCCGTCCCGGGGCCCGCCCCGAGCGGGCCAGGGGTGGGGAGGACGGGGTCCTTCCTCACGCGGCGGTGGCCGCCTCCACGATGCGGTCGCGGACCGCGTCGACGGCGAGTTCGCGGGTGTCGATCCAGCGGGCGACGCGGCCGCCGGAGACGATGCCGACGCGGTCGCAGCACTCGGCCAGCTCGTCGGGGTCGACCGACACGACGACGACCGAGGTCCCGTGCGCGGTCGCCTCGTCGAGCAGCTGGCGCACCTGGGCGCGGGCCCGCACGTCGAGCCCGCGGGTGGGCTCGTGCAGCACGACGACGTCCCGGGCCGAGGCCATCCACCGGGCCAGCGCCAGCTTGTGCTGGTCACCGCCGGACAGGGCGCCGAAGACGGTGCGGATGCTCAGCGTCTTCACGTCCATCCGGTGCACGGTCCGGATGACGCCGCGCAGCCTGGCGATCTCCTCGCGGATGTCGGTGAGCGCCCCGTACGCCTCCTGGGTGAGGGTGCGGGCGATCGTCTCGCCGGGGTCGACGCCGTAGGCGTCGTGGTCGGGGTGGTAGGCGGGCAGCCGCAGGGAGCGGTCGTCGGCCGGGCCCAGCGACCGGGGCTCGCCGTGCAGCAGCAGCTCGTCGGTGACGGCCGGCAGCTCCCCGGACAGCGCGTCGGCGATCTCGTTGACGCCGGAGGCGCGGTGCCCGGTCAGCCCGACCACCTCACCGCGGCGCAGCACCAGGTCGACGCCCTCGACCCGGCCGGGCACCCGCAGGTTGCGCACCTGCAGGGCGACCTCGTCGTCGGAGGGAGCCGGGTGCGTGCCGGCCGGCACCGGGACGTCGTCGTCCGGGACGGCCGGCGCGACCGACGCGATCCGCGGGGCCGGGGGAGACACCGGCGCGCCCACCGTCTCGGCGGCCAGCCGCACGGGGTCGAGGTCGGCGCTCGGGGCGTCGAGGGTGATGCGGCCGTCGCGCAGGACCAGCACCCGGTCGACCACCTCGAGCATCTCGGGCAGCCGGTGGCTGATGTAGAGCACGCCGCGGCCCTGCCGGCTCAGCCGCCCGGTGACGGCGTGCAGGCGGGAGACCTCCAGGGGCAGCAGCGCCGCCGACACCTCGTCGAGCACGACCAGCCGGGTGTCCTCGGCGAGCACGCGGGCGGTCTCCACCAGGCCGTGCACGAAGTGCGGCAGGTCCCCGACGAGGGTGTCCGGGTCGACGTCGAGGGCGACCTCGGCGAGCAGCACCTGCGCCTGCCGGCGCAGCTCCGCCTGGGGGCGGCCGGCCTGCGCCGTGCCGCGGAAGACCGCCTGCGCGACGGTGAGCGCGGGGTCGATCCGGACGAGCTGCTCGACGACGCCGACGCCGAGGTGGCGGGCGTCGTCGACCGACAGGGGCGCGTAGGGGTGGCCCTGCAGCGTCATGGCCCCGCCGTCGGCGGGGGTGGTGCCGGCGAGGACGTCGCCGAGGGTCGACTTGCCTGCTCCGTTGGTGCCGACGAGCCCGACGACCTCGCCCGCGGCGATGCTGAAGGAGACCTCCTGCAGGACCCGCCTGGCTCCGAAGGACTTGGTCAGTCCCTGGACCTGCAGCAACGTCATGGGCGGGTGGGCCTCCCCCGGACCGGGTCCCCCACACCAGGGTCGAGGGACCGTGCTGGCAGCGTCCCCGCGACGCTGGTTTCCGAGACCGATCCTACCCGCGACGGGGGGGGGGGGGGGGGGGCCGCGGGGGGGGGGGGGCGGCCCCCGCGCCCCCGGCGCCCCCCCCCCCACGC
>NZ_JBJGYX010000114.1:0-3571 GCF_054050195.1 Geodermatophilus sp. SYSU D00710 | reverse complement strand
GCGCCCCCCCCATCGACCCCCCCCCCCCCCCCCCCCCCCACCCCCCCCCCCCCCCCCCCCCCCGCCCCCCCCCCCCCCCCCCCCCCGCCCCCCCCCGCCGCTGTGTCGCCGGGGTCCGGCGCGCGGTCGTGCTCTGCCCCCGGTGCGGACCAGAGCGCGACCGTTCGCAGCTGCGCCCCGGGCGCGGGGCCGGAGCCTCTGGAGACCCCCGGACGCGACGGAGCCCGCGTCCCCGAACGGGACGCGGGCTCCGCAGCGCGGGCGGGACGCTCAGACAGTGCCGGGCCGGGCGGCGATGCCGGCGAGGGTCTCGTCCATGTCCCGGTCGGCGTCGGCCGTGCCGGCGTGCACCAGGAGGATCGGCGTCAGGTCGTCCGCGGCCGGGAGGGTCCCGGCACCCGCCGGCGCCACCAGCAGCGAGGGCAGCGCCTGGCTCTCCGGCTCCACCTGCACCCCGGCCCGGCGCAGCGAGTCGGCCACGCTCCGCTTGACCGCCCGGCGGCCCTCGCCGGCGCGCAGCTGCAGCGGCGCGGAGCGGCCGAGGGAGGCGTGGGCGGCCAGCCGCAGCGCGGCCCGCCCGTCGGCGCCGCCGTCCTGGACGACCGCCACCGGGCCCTGCGGCTGCAGCACCGCCGATCCCAGCTCCCCGGACACGGTGACCACCGAGCCGTGCAGCGACGGCGGCCAGGGGGTGCCGGAGCCGTCCGCGGTCAGCGCCTCCTCGACGATGCCCCAGCCGCTGCGCACCAGGACGACGTCGGCGTCGCTGCTGCCGGCGAGGTCGGCGACCTCCGCCCACGGGTCCTCGCTGAAGCGCGAGGCCACCGACGCCTTGAGCCCGCGGGCCTCGACCTGCCGGGCCAGCGTCCGCAGCTCGCCGGCGACGGTCGCCATGAGCTCCAGGTCGGCGCCCAGGCCCGAGGAGACCTCCGGCTTGGGCCGCGAGCGCCGCACGACGCGGGTGAGCACCACCTGCGCCGGCTGCTCGCGGCCGACCAGGTCGCAGGCGAGGTCGACCAGGCCGGCGTCGCGGTCGACGTCGTCCACCACGACGATGACCGTGTAGGCCTCGGTGAGGCCCATCTCGGCGCGCTCGGCCGCGGCGATGTCGCGGTCGAGGATCCGTTGCGGGTAGATGACGTTGAGCAGCGGCGAGGTCATCACCGTGGTGACGACGGCCATGATGACCATGAGCGTGAACATCTCGGCGTCGAGCACGCCCTGCTGGATGCCGATGTTGAGGATGACCAGCTCGGTGAGCCCGCGGGTGTTCATCAGCGTCGCCAGCGCGCTGGCCTGCCGGTGCGGCACCTTCTGCGCGCGGGCCGCCGCGTACGCGCCGATGAACTTGCCGGAGATGGCGACGAGCAGGATCAGGCCCAGCTCGCCGAGGCCGGTGAGGTCGATGGCGCCGATGTCGACCTGCAGGCCGGTGACCACGAAGAAGACCGGCAGCAGGAGCAGCACGCTCACCTGCTCGAGCCGGTCGATGATCTCGTGGTTGAGCCGGGCGGCGCCCTTGCGCGGCATGACCACGCCGAAGAGGAAGGCGCCGAAGATGAAGTGGATGCCGATCTCCTCGGCCACCCAGGCGCTGGTCAGGATGCCGATCAGGACGCCGGCCAGCATCTCCGGGGTCAGCTGGCCCAGCCGCTCGTAGCGGGTGACCAGCACCCGCAGCAGCGGCTTGACGACCAGGAACATCACCAGGGCGAAGACGACCGACAGGCTCAGGATCAGCGCGACACCGGTGAACGACGTCGCCGCCACGATCGCGACGACGACGGCCAGCAGGCACCACGCGAGGACGTCGTCGACCGCGGCGCAGGCCAGGGCGAGCACGCCGGTGGGGATCCGGTGCATCTGCCGCTCGGCGAGGATGCGGGCGAGCACCGGGAACGCGGTGATCGACATCGCGACACCGAGGAACAGCGCGAACCCGAGGTAGGAGATGGCCGCGGTGGAGCCGTCCTCCGCGGTGAAGACGTCGTGGTTGGCGTGCAGGTACGTGGCCAGCAGCACGCCGAGCGCGAACGGCAGCAGGATCGAGGCCAGCGACACCGAGACGGCGATCTTCTCCCGCCCGCGGATGAACGACAGGTCGACCTCGAGGCCGATGAGGAACATGAACAGGACCAGGCCCAGCTGCGCCAGCACGTTGAGGAACGGCCGGATGTCCGGCGGGAACAGCAGGGTGTCGAGGTCGCCGGGCAGGGCGCCCAGCAGGGTGGGCCCGAGCAGGATGCCGGCGACGATCTCGCCGATCACCGCCGGCTGGCCGACCCGGCGGGCGAGTCGGCCCATCAGGCGGGCGAGGACCATGATCACGGCCAGGTCGATGAAGACGTAGGCGACGATCTCTGCGACGGGGCGCGGCTCCACGAGATCTCCGGATGACGTGTACGGGTGGGTGGCGGGGCCACCCGGGGACTGTCGCGACCGCGGTGCGGTCGCGGGCCGGCCGAGGGCTCCCGGGCGGCGACGGGCGCGGAGCGTAACGGCGGTCTGCGCGGTGTGGGGTGCTTCGCCGCGCCGTGACGGGGGCCCATCCCGCGGGGCGGATCGGGTTCCCGGACGGCGGTGCGGCAGGCACACTGTGCCGCTGCCGCGTCGCGGCGTCCCGGTCGTTCCGGGGGGAGAGCAGCGTTTCAGGAGGACAGGGATGGATGCCGTCGGCCTGGTGGGCCCGGCGCCCGCCACCATCGCGGACTACCAGGTGGTCCGCGTGCTCGGTGAGGGCAACAACGGCCGCTTCTACCTCGCCCGCCCGCCGGCGCGCCTGGGCCTGCCCGACGAGTACGTCGCGGTGAAGGTGTTCACCGGCACGCACAGCGAGCAGGCCTACGAGCGCGGGGTCCGGGAGCTGCGGGCCTTCGCCCAGGTGGCCTCGCCCTACCTGGTCAAGGTCTACGACGCGGTGCTGCAGGACAGCTTCCTGTACGCCATGGAGTACTGCCCGCTCGGCTCGCTGGCCGCGCCGGCCCGCCCGCTGGGCCGCGGTGAGGTGCTGCGGGCGGTGGCGCACGCCGCCCACGCCGCCCACGCGCTGCACGAGGCCGGCCTGACCCACGGTGACATCAAGCCGGCCAACATCCTGCTGACCGAGGACGGCGGCAAGCTCTCCGACCTCGGCCTGGCCCGCTACCTCGCGCCGGGCGTCACGCTGACCGGCATGGCCAGCGCCGCCTCCGTCGAGTACCTCGACCCGGCGCTGCTGCGCGGCGACCGGCCCTCGCGCGCCACGGAGGTCTTCGCCCTGGGCGCCACGCTCAACCGGGCCCTCACCGGTACCGGCCTCTACGGCGAGCTCCCCGACGGTGAGCCGCTGCTGGCGATCCGCCGGGTGATGAACGCCGAGCCGGCGATCAGCCCCGGCCTGACCGACGACGAGGCCGCGCTGGTGTCCGCCTGCCTGGCGCCGGTCGGTCAACGCCCGGCGACCGCACTGCAGGTGGCCGAGCGCCTCGACGCGCTGGCGGCGGCCGCCCGCACCTGACCGCCGGCGCCCGCACACGTCGAGGGCCCCCGCCCCCCCCCCCCCGGGGGGGCGGGCGCGCGGCGCGAGGGGTCA
>NZ_JBJGYX010000113.1:0-3886 GCF_054050195.1 Geodermatophilus sp. SYSU D00710 | reverse complement strand
GCAGCGCGAGGGCACCGGCACCATCGTGTCGCCGTGCGAGCCGAGGGTCAGCGTCTGCACCGATGCCGTGGATGCCGGCTCAGTCCGACAGGCGCTGGGTCAGCCACTCGTGGAAGACGCCGATGTGGTGCTCCGAGGGCACCAGCACGCCGCCGTTCGCGTAGGCGCGGGAGGACATGGCCGGCTGGGTCCGCTCGCAGGCGGCGAAGTCCTGCTCGTTGACCCGGTGGAACAGCTCCACCGACCGGGTCACGTCCCTGCCCGACTCGACCACCTCGTGGGAGTAGAGCCAGTCGCACTCCACGATCGTCCGGTCGGCCGCGACGGGGAACATGCGGTGGAAGATGACGTGGTCGGGCACCAGGTTGACGAAGACCGTCGGCCGGACCGTGATGGCGTAGTAGCGGCGGTCCTGCTCCTCCTCGACGCCGGGGAGCCGGTCGAAGCCCGCGCTGCCGTCGACGGTGAAGCCCTCGACGTCGTCCCCGAACTGCGCGCCGTGGCCGACGAAGTACTGCGCCGCGTACCCGTCGGCGAACTCGGGCAGCACCTCGGTGAGCTCGGGGTGGATCGTCGCGCAGTGGTAGCACTCCATGAAGTTCTCGATGATGAGCTTCCAGTTCGCCTTGACGTCGTAGGTGATGCGGCGTCCGACGGACAGCGAGTCGAGGTCGTAGTGCTCGATCACCGCCTCGCTCCCCAGCCGCTCGACCACGTCGGCCACGACCCCGTCCTCGAACGACGGCGGTTCGTCCGCGAGGCAGACCCACGCGTAGCCCAGCCACTCGCGCAGCGCCACCGGCACCAGGCCGTACCGGACCCGGTCGACGTCGGGCATCTTGGTGAGGTTGGGAGCGGCGACCAGCTTGCCCTCGAGGTCGTAGGTCCAGGCGTGGTACGGGCACTGGAAGGCCCGCTTGACCGCGCCGGAGTCCTCCGTGCAGATCTGCGCGCCCCGGTGCCGGCAGATGTTGAGGAACGCCCGCAGCCGGCCGTCCCGGCTGCGGACCACGAGCACGCTCTCCCTCCCCACCTGGACCTTGCGGAAGGACCCCGGGGTCGGGAGGTCGCTCGAGCGCACGGCGCAGAACCACATGTCCTCGAAGACGCGGGACTGCTCGAGCGCGAAGACGGCCGGGTCGGTGTAGTAGTGGCCCGGCAACGTGGAGATGAGGCTCGCGGGCAGGTCGGTGGTGGTCATACGGCACCTCGGGGTTCCGTCGGGCGATGCGATGTGGAGGACACGCCAGATGTCGCACGACGCGGTGTCTGCGACGAACCACGGTCGTCGCCCACCGGCGAGCTCAGGACGACCGTTCGTTGCACATTAATCAGCGGGTCGCGTCATGCGCAACAGCCCGCCGAGAGGCTGCTCGCCGCAGCGGACGGCTAGCGGGGCGGACCGAAGAAGCCCAGCCGCCGGCTCAGCTCGTCGGCGCCCGCCACCACCCGCCGACCCAGCCGCGGGAAGTCCTCGGGGTGCATCCGGAAGGACGGTCCCGAGACGCTGAGAGCGGCGACCACGTCCCCGTCCGCACCCCGCACGGGCGCGGCGACGGCGTTGAGCCCGACCTCGTACTCCTCGACCGTGCAGCCCCAGCCCTGCTCGACGACCCGGTCGAGATCCTGCCGCAGCGCCTCGGGGTCGGTGACCGTGGCAGGGGTGTAGCGCGGCAGGTCGCGGGAGAGCACGTCCTTGCGGACGGCGTCCGGGGCGTGCGCCAGGAGCACCTTGCCGCTCGACGTCGCGTGCAGCGGGGTGCCCTGCCCCACCCAGTTGTGCGTGCTGAGCGCCGCGGGCCCGCGTGCCTGGCTGACGTTCACCGCGCGGTCGCCGTCGAGGATGGCGATGTTGACGGTCTCCTCGAGGTCGGCGGCCAGCGCCTGGCAGATCGGCCGCCCCTCCCGGGCGATGTCCAGCTGCGCGGCGGCCGCACCGGCCAGGCGCACCAGACCGAAGCCCAGCCGGTACTTGCCGCGGTCGGCGAGCTGCTCGACGAAGCCCCGGCTCTCCAGCGCCGCCACCAGGCGGAAGGCCGTCGACTTGTGCACGCCGAGCTCGGCGGCCACCTCGGTGACACCGGCCTCACCCTGGGCCGCGAGGATCTCGAGCACGCTCAGGGCCCGGTCCACGGACTGGACGACGGCGGCCTGACCTCGCTCTGCGCTCTCTTCCTGCGGCCCGCTCACGACCCCAGCGTAGGTGGCGGACGGCGGGGTCGGTCCCGCTCTTGACGCCGTCACCCGGGCGGGTCATGCTGTTGCGTCAGAGGCACAACGTTGCGTAAGACGCAACAACGACCGACGTGGAGTACCGATGATCCCGGTCTGCCCGACGACCGCGTTGCCGCCCGGTGAGGCGACCCGAGTGGAGGCCGAGGAGCCCATCGCGGTCTTCAACGTCGACGGCGAGTTCCTCGCGATCGACGACACGTGCACCCACCAGGACGCCTCGCTGGCGGACGGCTGGCTCGAGGGCTGCGCCGTGGAGTGCCCCCTGCACGCCTCCTGCTTCGACCTGCGCACCGGGCAGGTGTCGGGCCCGCCGGCCAAGACACCGGTCCGCACCCACCGGGTCGTCGTGCGGGACGGCATGGTCTACGTGCAGCCCGGGGTCGCCGTGGAGGGCGCCGCATGACCTCCACCATCGCCGTCGTCGGGGCCTCGCTGGCCGGCCTCTCGGCCGCGCGGGCGCTGCGCGAGCAGGCCTACGACGGACGCGTCGTGGTGGTCGGCGACGAGGTGCACCCGCCCTACGACCGCCCGCCCCTGTCGAAGGACTTCCTGGTCGGGGGGTCGTCGGTGGACGACATCGCCCTGGGGACGCCCGACGACGGGGACCTCGGCCTCGAGTGGCGGCTGGGTACCACGGCGGTGGGCCTCGACCCCGCCACCCGCTCGGTGCTGCTGGACGACGGCAGCGAGGTCCGCGCCGACGGCGTCGTCCTCGCCACCGGTGCCCGCGCCCGACGCCTCCCCGGCAGCGAGGGACTCGGCGGCGTGCACGTGCTGCGCTCGCTGGACGACGCCGTCGCCCTGCGGCAGGACCTGCTCGCCGGCGGACGCCTCGTCGTGGTCGGCGCCGGGTTCATCGGGGCCGAGGTCGCCTCCACCGCCCGCTCGCTCGGGCTGGAGGTGACCGTCGTCGAGACCCAGCCCGTCCCGCTGGCCGGCCCGCTGGGCGCCGACATGGGCGCGGTCTGCGCCGGGTTGCACGCCGACCACGGCACGCGCCTCCTGGTCGGCGCCGGGGTCGCCGGGCTGGTCGGCACCGACCGGGTGCAGGCCGTCGAGCTCACCGACGGCACCCGCCTGCCCGCCGACGTGGTGGTCGTGGGGATCGGCGCCGTCCCGAACACCGAGTGGCTGGCCGGATCGGGCGTGGCTCTCGGCGCCGGCGTCCTCACCGACGCCCGCGGCGCCACCAGCCTCCCCGGCGTGGTCGCGGCCGGCGACTGCGCCGCGACGTGGTCGGCTCCCGCGGGGCGGCACGTCCGGGTCGAGCACTGGACCAACGCGCTCGAACAGCCGGCTACCGCGGCCGCCACCCTGCTCGGCACCGGCGCGCCGGTGCCGGCGCCGGTGCCCTACTTCTGGTCCGACCAGTACGGCGCCCGCATCCAGTTCGCCGGCTCGCACCGCCCGGGCGACGTCGCCCGCGTCGTGGAGGGCGACTGCGCCGACCGCTGCTTCCTCGCGGTCTACGAGCGCGACGGGCACCCCGTCGCCGTCCTCGGGATGAACCAGCCGCGCCGGTTCACCCGCTGGCGCCGCCAGCTGCGCTCGGCCGTGGGGCCCCCCCCCGACCCCCCCCCCGCGGCGCCCCCCCCCCCCCCACCCCCGGCGGGGCCCGCGGCTAAGCCGCGGCCGAGGCACCGCTGGGCGG
>NZ_JBJGYX010000112.1:0-5002 GCF_054050195.1 Geodermatophilus sp. SYSU D00710 | reverse complement strand
GCCGGGTGGTGTCCCACGCGTGGGACTTCGGTGACGGCGCGACCGGCACCGGCGCGACGGCGTCGCACACCTACGCGGCGGCGGGCACCTACACCGTGCGGCTGACCGTCACCGACGACGACGGTGCCACCGGCACGGTCACCCGGCAGGTCACGGTGACCGCGCCGGCGCCCGAGCCGGGCGTGCAGCCGGTGGCCGCGGACGCCTTCGAGCGGAGCGTCACCTCCGGGTGGGGCACCGCCGACCGAGGCGGGGCGTGGACGGTGACCGGCAGCTCGGCGATCTCGTCGGTGACCGGCGGGGTCGGTCAGCTCAGCGGCGGCATCGGCCGCACGGTGGCCGCGACGCTGGGCGCGGTGTCCGGTCAGGACGTGTCGGTGCAGGCGGAGGTCACGCTGCCGCAGGCGGCGACCGGGACGGGGTCCTGGGTGTCCCTGGGCGGGCGCAAGGTGGGCACCACCGATCAGCGGGTCACGGTGCGCTTCCAGAGCACCGGCGTGGTCGACGTCCGCCTGGACCGGACGGTGGACGGTGCGGAGACGGTGCTGGCCTCCCAGCGGCTGGCCGGCACGTACGCGCCGGGCACGGCGCTGACCGTGCGGCTGGAGCTGGAGGGCACGGCGCTGCGGGCCAAGGTGTGGCCGGCGGGCACGGCCGAGCCGGCGGCGTGGACGGTGACCGCCACCGACACCACCGCGGCGCTGCAGCGGCCGGGCGCCCTGTTCCTGGAGATGTACACCTCGGGCACCGCCACCCGCCGCCAGGACCTCCGCCTGGACGACCTGTGGGCCGGGGCCGCAGGGGAGTCACCCCCCACGCCCTGACCGGACCCGGACGCTCCTCACCCCCGGCAGATCACCGCCGGGGGTGAGGCCGTCCCCGGGTGACCCCTGTGGGTGATGACGGTTTCGTCCGGCCGCCCGCACCCTCGGCCCCACTCGCGGTCGACGCCGGCCCCAGCGCCGCACCACCGCGCCAGCGGAAGGGAACCTCATGAACGACTCGGCCCTGCTCGCCGTCGTCGTGGTCTCGTTCGGCTCGACCGAGCTGCTCCGCCGGAACCTCGCCACGGCAGGCCTGTCCGGGCCCGACGTGCGCGTCGTCGTCGTGGACAACTTCTCCACGCCCGCCAACCGGCAAGCGGTGGAGGAGCTCGGCGCGACGCAGGGTTGGCACGTCGTCGGCATGCCGGACAACCGGGGGTTCGGCGCCGCCTGCAACGCCGGTGTGTCCGCCGGCCGGGAGCTGGGCTGCCGGACCTTCCTGTTCCTCAACCCGGACGCCGTGATCAGCCCCGCGGTCGTCGCCGAGCTCCGCGCACACAGCCTGCGCGAGCCCATGTCGCTGATCAGCCCACTGCTGGTCGACTCCGGAGGCCGCGTCGTCTTCCGGGTCGCCCGCACCGACCTCCGCGACGGCCGGGTGCGCAGCCGACCGGCCGACGCCCATCGGCGCAGCACCGATCCCGGCGACTGGCTGTGCGGTGCCTGCGTGGTCGTCCACGACGACCTGCTGACGCGGATCGGCGGCTTCGACGAGGGCTACTTCCTGTACTGGGAGGACGTCGACCTGGGGTACCGGGCCGTCGCGGCCGGCGGCAGTGTCGTCCTCCGCGAGGACCTGGTCGCCGTCCACGACGAGGGCGGCACCCATGCCGACGGACGCCCGGAGGGCGCGAAGTCCGCCCTGTACTACCGGTACAACTGCCGCAACCGGCTGACGTTCGCCGCCCGTCACCTGGGCCGGGGCCAGCTGCTGCGCTGGATGCTCGCCACGCCCCGCGTGAGCTGGGAGATCCTGCTGCGCGGCGGACGACGGCAGTTGCTCCACTCCCCGGCTCCGCTGTGGGCGGCGGTGGCGGGGTCGCTCGCCGGCCTCGCCCTGGCCCTGCCGGCGCTGGTGACCGGCACCCGTCCCCGGGCGCAGCGGCCGTCGGTGCTGATGGTGCACCCCGGGGCGGAGCTGTACGGCTCCGACCGGGTGTTCCTCGAGTCGGTCACCGCGCTGCTGCCCGCAGCCGACGTCGTCGTGGCGCTCCCCGGGAGTGGACCGTTGATCGCCGAGCTCGAACGACGCGGGGCGCGGGTCGTCATCCACCGGATGCCGGTGCTGCGCAAGTCGGTGCTCCGCCCGGCAGGTCTGCTGTGCCTCCTCCGTGACGCCGTCGCAGGCCTGGTCCCGGCGCTGGTCCTGCTCCGCCGTCACGGTGCCGACGGGGTGGTCGTCAACACGACGATCCTGCCGTCCTGGCTGCTGCTCGCCCGGCTGGCCCGCCGGTCGGTGGCCTGCCACGTGCACGAGGCACAGTGGCCGGGTCCGGTGGTCCTCCGCCGGGTGCTGCTCCTCCCGCTGCGGTGGGCCCACACCGTCGTGGCGAACAGCCGGTTCACCCGCGACGTCCTGCTCGACCTCGCGCCCGAGATCGCCGACCGCCTGACGGTGGTGACCAACCCGGTGCCGGGGCCGGGCGCCCCGCCGCCGCCTCGGCAGCTGCTCGACGGCCCGGTCCAGCTGTTGTTCGTGGGGCGGCTGTCCCCGCGCAAGGGGCCCGACGTCGCCGTCGCGACCCTGCGAGAGCTGCTCGCCCGCGGATTCGACGCGCGGCTGACGGTGCTGGGATCGGTGTTCCCCGGCTACGAGTGGTTCGAGACGCGGCTGCGCTCGTCCGCCGCCGACCTCGACGGGCGGGTCACCTTCGAGGAGTTCCGCCCTGATGTGTGGCCCGTCCTGGCGGGGGCCGACGTCGTCCTCGTCCCCTCCGTGCTCGACGAGTCGTTCGGGAACGTGGCGGTCGAGTCGGTGCTCGCCGCGCGGCCCACGGTGGTCAGCGACCTGCCGGGGCTCCGCGAGGCGGTGGAGGGCTGTGCCGGCGCCCAGATCGTCGAGGCGGCTCGTCCGGAGCTCTGGGCCGACGCGGTCGAGCGCTGTGTGAGCGACTGGGCGACCTTCCGGACGGCGGCCGTCCAGGACGCCGGGGCGGCACTGGGCCGCCATGCACCGGCTCACTATCGGCGGCGCATGGCGCACCTCCTGCTCGGATCGCACGCACGGACGCCGCTGCTGCCGCTGGCGCCTCTGCCCCGTGACCCACTGGGATGCCAGGCCGCGTCCGCCCCGGCACCGACCCCGACCACCGAGGAGCGAGCAGCGGTGATCCCGCGATGACGGCGATGACGACCCCGACGGTCTCGGCAACGATGGCGGACACCGTTCGGGTCACGGTCGCGGTGCCCACCTTCCGCCGCCCGGACGAGCTGCGCGCCCTGTTGCCGCTGCTGCTGGCGCAGGCCTCCGAGGTGTCCTCTGCACCCGACAGCCGGTACCTCGCCGACGTGCTGGTCGTGGACAACGACCCCGAGCGGAGTGCCGCCGCCGTCGTGAGCGGGATGGTGGGGGTCCGTTACGCGGCCGAGCCCACGCCCGGCATCGCGGCGGTCCGCAACCGCGCCCTGGACGAGGCGGCCGGGGCCCGCGTGCTGGCCTTCATCGACGACGACGAACGGCCGGCCGAGGGCTGGCTGGCGCACCTGCTCGAGACGTGGACCGCCAGCGGCGCGGCCGCGGTCGCCGGGGTCGTCCTCACGGAGTTCGCCGGACAGCTCGACCCGTGGATCCGTGCCGGGGACTTCTTCTCCCGCCGCAGGATGCCGACGGGTACCGCGATCGACGTCGCGGCGAGCGGCAACCTGCTCCTCGACCTCGATCAGGTGCGCGAGGCCGGCGTGCGGTTCGAGTCAGCCCTCGGTCTGGGCGGCGGGGAGGACAACCTCTTCAGCCGGCACCTGGCCCGGGCCGGCGGGCGGATGGTCTGGTGCGACGAGTCCGCCGCCGTCGACCACGTGCCGGCCGCACGGATGACCCGCGCCTGGGTCCTGACCCGCGCGTGCAGCCACGGCAACTCGACCGTGCTCGTCGACCTACGGCTGACGTCCGGGTCCCGGGCCCGGCTGGCGCGGCGAGCCCGAGGGGCGGCCAGGGGCGTGCTGTGTGTCGGTGGGGGTGCCGCACGCTGGGGCTGGGGGCTGCTGACCCGTTCCCGTCGCCACCAGGCGCGGGGCCTGAGATACGTCTTCCGCGGCGCCGGGATGATCGGCGGCGCGTGCGGACTGACCTACCAGGAGTACGCCCGGTCTGGGCGCCGCTGGCGGCCGGCGCCGAGGAGCGCCCGGTGAGCGCCCCTGCACTGCTGCGGACGGTCGTCCGCACCACCCGGCGCACCGCACGCCGGGGCGCCGGCACCCTGCTCGGTTCGGCCGTCGAGGTGCGCACCACGGCTCCGCACGTCGTCCTGACCTTCGACGACGGGCCGGAGCCGGGCGGGACCGACCGGGTGCTGACCGCCCTGGCAGACGCCGGCGCGAGCGCGACCTTCTTCGTCCTGCTCACCCGGGTGCGCAGGTACCCCGCACTGCTCGAGGAGGTGGTCGCCGCCGGGCACGAGGTGGCGCTGCACGGTACGGACCACCGTGCCCTGCCGACGCTGCACCCGGGCGAGGTCACTCGGCGGGTCCGCGACGGCAGGTCCGAGCTCGAGGACGCCGTCGGTGCGCCGATCCGCTGGTTCCGGCCTCCCTACGGCCGGCAGACCATGCGCAACTGGCGGGCCGTCCTCGACGCCGGCCTGCTGCCCGTGCTCTGGGGGCCGACGACGTGGGACTGGAGGGACGTCTCGCCCGAGGAGCGGCTGGCCAAGGCCATGACCGGCGTGACGCGCGGGTCGATCGTCCTGGCCCACGACGGCTTCGCCGGGCCGGAGGACGGTGCCTGCGACGGCCCGCCACCTCGGGTGGACCGGGGAGAACTCGTGCGGGCCGTGCTCGACGGCTACGCCGAGCGGGGGTTCGGCGCCCGGTCCCTGGGTGCAGCGCTCGACGTGGGCTCGCTGGTCCGCGAGACCTGGTTCCACGGCTGAGGAGGTCGGGGGGCCCGCCCCGGGGGCCCCCCCCGCCCGGGCGGGCCTAGCCGCCGGCGCCCCCCCCCGCCCCGCTGGCCGGGCTCGGCA
>NZ_JBJGYX010000111.1:0-5339 GCF_054050195.1 Geodermatophilus sp. SYSU D00710 | reverse complement strand
GTGCTCTGCACACAGGTGTGTGCAGAGCACGACTCCGCTCGGACCACCTGGGTGGCGGTCACCTGATCGAGCCGGCGGAGCCGGCCACGGGGAGCGGGAGCAGTCGTGCTCTGAGTCCCGCTGAACCAGAGGTCGAGCCCGGCGTCGAGGTCGAACGTCCCGGCCGTCTCGACGGAGAACGCCTGGATCTGGCTGTACGGCAGGGAGGTGGAGTCCCGCTTCTCGCCGGAGAAGCCCTGGACGTTCACCGCGATCAGCCGCTTGCTCGTGAAGGCGACGAAGTCCCGGACGGTCTTGAAGGCGAGGTGCACCTGCTCGCCGGGCACGAGCAGCGGGGCGATGTCGCCGGCGACGGAGACGGTGCCGTACCGGATCTGTCAGCGCAGGCGTCGGGTGGCGTCGGGCAGCCGGTCGGTCACCCCGCGGGCGTCCAGCCACTCGGCGAGCGGCACGGCCACCCGGCGGGAGGTCCCCCACGCCGAGCGCGCCTGGCTGAGCGTGAACGGCGCCGGCAGCGCGGCCAGCCGCTCGCGCGCCACCGTCTCGACGCCCGGTGCCAGGTACACGCCCTCGCCGACCCGCACCAGCTGACCGTCGCGCACCGCCGCCGCCAGCTCGCGCGGACCCAGTCCGGCGGCCCGCAGCTGCTCGGCGTCGGGCGCGGCGAAGGGGTCCGTGGCCAGCCGTGCCCGGATGCCGTCGACGGCGCGCTGCACCGCCGCCGGCAGCCCCGCGGCGGCCACCACCACGCGGCCCTCGCGCAGCGCCAGCGGCGGGCGCACCGCCAGCCGCACCAGGTCGTCGTCGGGCAGGTCCAGCTGGCGGCGGACGACGGCGACCGGCGGGCCGGGCTCGAGCGGGAACGCCTGCCGGTGCGCGGCCACCAGCCCCGGTACCCGCCGGGCCAGCGTCTCGACCAGCCCCGGCGCCAGCAGCCACGGCCCGGCACGGACGGCGTCGTCGGGCACCGGCCAGCCCATCGCGGTGAAGTCCTCGACCCGCATGACGCGGCGGCGGACCAGGTCGGCGGTGGCACCGGCCGGGCCGGTGGCCTGCGACGCCAGCTCGGCGGCGCGCTGGCGCGCCGCGCCGCGGCGGCGCAGCTCCGGCGGGGCGACGTCGCGCACGTCGGCGCCCACCACCCGCCGGGCGCCGGGGTCGCGCAGCAGCACCCGGTCGCCCACCCGCAGCGGCAGCGGCGCGGCCAGGCGCAACCGGACCGCCGTGCCCTCCAGTGGCCGCAACCGCACCGGCACCGCCGCCGACCCCACGTGCAGCACCGCCTCGGCCGGCAGCCGGCCGTCGGCCTCGCGGGCCAGCACGACGTCGACCTCGGCGGTGTCGCGGAAGGCGCCCGGCGTGAGCAGCGCGTCGCCGCGGCGGAGGTCCTCCACGGCGACGCCGCGCAGGTTCAGCGCCACCCGCGCGGTCGCCGTCGCCCGCTCCACCGGCCGGCCCAGGGACTGCACGCCGCGGACCCCCACCTCCCGGTCGTGCAGCCGCAGCCGGTCGCCCGTGGCCACCGAGCCGGCGGCGAGGGTCCCGGTGACCACGGTGCCGGCGCCGCGGACGGGGAACGCGCGGTCGATCCACAGCCGCACCGGCGCGCCGGCGTCGGGGGCGGGCAGGCCGGCCAGCAGCGTCTCGAGCGCGGCGGTCAGCTCGGGCACCCCGCGGCCGGTGGGCGCGCTGACCGCCACGCCCGGCACCGTCCCCATCGAGGTGGCCGCCAGCCGCTCGGTGACGTCGGCGAGCACCGGCGCGGGGTCGGCGAGGTCGGCCTTGGTGACGGCGAGCAGCGCGTGCCGCACGCCGAGCGCGTCGAGGACGGCGACGTGCTCGGCGGTCTGCGCCGACCAGCCGTCGTCGGCGGCCACCACGACCAGCGCGGCCGGCACCGACCCGACCCCGGCGAGCATGTTGCCCACGAACCGCTCGTGCCCGGGCACGTCGACGACGGCGACCACCCGCCCCGAGGGCAGCGTCGTCCAGGCGAAGCCGAGGTCGATGGTCAGCCCACGGCGGCGCTCCTCCTCCCACCGGTCGGGCTCCATGCCGGTGAGCGCGCGGACCAGCGTCGACTTGCCGTGGTCGACGTGCCCGGCGGTGGCGATCACCTGCACGAGCGGGCCACCTCCAGCACCGCGGCGGCCAGCTCGTCGTCCGACGACGGCGGCACGCTGCGCAGGTCGAGCAGCGTGCGCCCGTCGGCCACGTACCCGACGACCGGCCGTTCGCCCAGCCGCAGCGGCTCGGCGAACGGCTCAGGCAGCGAGAGGGCCGCGCTGGGCAGCGGGTGCTCGGGCGCTCCCCCGCCACCGACCCGGGCGGCGGAGTCCACGGCGACCGCGTCCACGCCGGCGGCGGCGAGCCGGTCTGCCAGGGCGCCGGCCCGCGCGCGCAGGCCGGATACGTCGGCGCCGAGCATCTGCTGCACCGGCGGCAGCGGGCCGCGCAGGGTGGCCTCCAGCGCCGCGAGGGTCGTCTTGTCCACGCGCAGCGCCCGGTACAGCGGGTGCCGGCGCAGCCGCTGCACCAGGTCGGCCCGGCCGAGGACCAGCCCGGCCTGCGGGCCGCCGAGCAGCTTGTCGCCGCTGGCCAGCACCAGGTCGGCGCCGCCGGCCAGCGTCGTCTGCAGGTCCGGCTCGTCGGGCAGCGCCGGGTGCGGCCGCAGCAGGCCCGAGCCGACGTCGGCCACCAGTGGCACGCCGCTGTTCGCCAGCGCCCCGGCCAGCTCGTGCACCGGCACGGCCCGCGTGAAGCCGCGGACGACGAAGTTCGACGGGTGCACCTTGAGCACCGCGCCGGTGTCCTCGTGCAGGGCGTCGCGGTAGTCGTCGAGGGTCACCCGGTTCGTCGTCCCCACCTCGCGCAGCCGGGCGCCGGTCGACTCGAGCAGGGCGGGGATGCGGAAGCCGTCGCCGATCTCGACCAGCTCTCCGCGGGCGATGACCAGCTCGCCGCCCAGCGCCGTGGCCACCAGGGCCAGCGCCGCCGCGCAGTTGTTCACCACCAGCGCGGCCTCCGCGGCGGGGACCGCGGCCAGCAGCGCGGACAGCGCCGCCTCCCCCCGCGGCCCGCGCCGGCCGGTGCCCAGGTCCAGCTCGACGTCGGTGGTGCCGCTGGCCGCCACCACCGCCTCGACCGCGGCCCGCGACAGCGGCACCCGCCCGAGGTTGGTGTGCACCAGGACCCCGGTGGCGTTGAGCACCGGCCGCAGGCTGCCCGCGGTCGCGGGCAGGGCGGCGAGGACGGCGGCCACGGCGTCCGCGGGAGCGAGCGCGCCCTCGCGCACCCGCTGCTGCACCGCGCGGACGGCGTCCTTGACCAGCTCGCGGCCCAGCCGGGCGGCGGCGTCGGCCAGCGCGGGTTCGGCCAGCAGCGTGTCGGTGCGGGGCACGGCCCGCCGCGGGTCGGCGCTCATCGCTGCGGAGCGTATGCGCGCCGGCCCGCGGGAGCTGGCGGAGGCGGACGGGAATCGAACCCGCCTGACCGAGCTGCTCGGTCACGTCGGCTTTAGAGGCCGCGGGGGCCACCAGACACCCTGACGCCTCCGCCGGGCAGCCTACGGTGACGGCGTGACGACCGCGCCCGCACGTACCCGGCTCACCCAGTACGCGCACGGCGGCGGGTGCGCCTGCAAGATCCCGCCCGGCGAGCTGGAGGCCGTCGTCGCCGGCCTGACCCGCACCGGCCCGGCCGACCCCGCCGCCGAGCTGGTCGTCGGCCTCGACGACGGCGACGACGCGGCCGTCGTCCGCATCGCCGGCGGGCAGGGACTGGTGCTCACCACCGACTTCTTCACCCCCGTCGTCGACGACGCCTACACGTTCGGGCGGATCGCCGCGGCCAACGCGCTCTCCGACGTCTACGCCATGGGCGGGACCCCGGTCGTCGCGGTCAACCTGCTCGGCTGGCCGCGCGACGTGCTGCCCGCGGACCTCGCCGCCGAGGTGCTGCGCGGCGGGCTGGAGGTCGCGCAGGAGGCCGGCTGCCACGTCGGTGGTGGGCACTCCGTCGACGACCCCGAGCCCAAGTACGGGATGGCGGTCACCGGCCTGGTCGACCTCGACCGGGTGATCCGCAACGACGCCGCCGTCGCCGGGGCGCCGCTGTCGCTGACCAAGCCGCTGGGCGTGGGCGTGCTCAACAGCCGGATGAAGGCCACCGGCGAGGTGAGCGAGGAGGCGGTCGCCTCGATGACGGCGCTCAACCGGGACGCCTCGCGGGCCGCGGTGGCCACGGGCGTCCGCGCCGGCACCGACGTCACCGGCTTCGGCCTGCTCGGCCACCTCTACAAGATGGCGCGGGCCAGCGGGGTGACCGCGGTGGTCGACGCCGCCGCCGTGCCCTACCTGGCCGGGGCCCGGCAGGCGCTGGCCGACGGGTTCGTCTCCGGCGGCACCCGGCGCAACCTCGACTGGGTGCGGCCGCACACCGACCTGTCCGCGGTGGACGGGGACGAGGCGCTGCTGCTGGCCGACGCGCAGACCTCCGGCGGGCTGCTGCTGGCCGGCGAGGTGCCGGGCGCGCCGGTCATCGGGGAGTTCGTGCCGCGCCGCGACGCCGCCGTCGTCGTCCGCTGACGGCGCGTCGCGTCCGACGCGCCGTCCGGCCCGGCCGGCCGCGCGAAATCCGCTTCGGCTCCGGACCGGCCGCTGTCACCCTCCCGCTCACCGAACCCGGAGTTCCCGGGACCGGCTGGTGAGGAGGACGGCATGAGGACGAGGACGGTCGGCCGGGCACTGACCGTGCTGCTGGCCACGGCGGCGATGGGGACGGCGGCGGGGTCCGCGGCCGCGGCACCTCCCGAGAGCGCCGGCACCTACACCGCCTACCGTGGCTGGGCGCTGTTCACCGGTGGCGAAGGCCTCGTCGCGGACGTGACCGTCGAGGAGGTGCGCGGCTCGGGGACCGTGGTCCGGTTCGGGCTGCACCGCGAAGGCCTCTCCTGCACGGTGGGCGGCGAGGACGTGGCCGTCGCGGAGGTCGACCGGCTGGACTCGGCCCGCCTGGAGGTGACCTACGACTACACCTGCACCGCGGCGGACGACGGCTCGCAGGGCCTGGCGCCGGAGTCCCTGACCGGGACGGTGGACGTCGACCTGACCTGGACCGGGGTCGGCAAGGCGGAGCGACAGCCTCTCTACGACTGCACCGTCGGCCGTTCCCTCTCCCGCGAGGCGCTCGTCTCCGGGGACGTCTCGCTGACCGGTGACCTCGGGGCCGAGCTCGACCTGGACAACGGCGGCCTGTCCCACGACAACGTCACCTGCCCGCCCGGTCGCGCGTAGACCCGTCCCGCGGCGGTCCGGCGGGCGCGCTGTCGCCCGCCGGAC
>NZ_JBJGYX010000110.1:0-5352 GCF_054050195.1 Geodermatophilus sp. SYSU D00710 | reverse complement strand
CCCCCCCCCCCCCCCCCCCCCCCCCCCCCCCCCCCCCCCCCCCCCCCCCCCCCCCCCCCCCCCCCCCCCCCCCCCCCCCCCCCCCCCCCCCCCTCCGCTGTCTCACTGGGTGGCCGGGCCGCCCTGCTCGGTGCCGGAGATCTTGCGGAGCAGCTCGTGGCAGCGTCGGGCGCGCGCCGAGTCCTGCTCCATGACCTCGCGGAAGAACGCGGCGATGTCGTCGAGGCCCGCGTTCTCGGCGTCCCGGACGTACTGGCCGTAGTCGTGCCCGGCCTTCAGCGAGTGGTACTGCACGGAGATCAGGTCGAAGGTGACGTCCTCGAATCCGGTCTCACCGGTGGCCATGGTGTCCTCCTCGTCGTCGGGGGATGGGCGTCCGGACGGGTTCCCCGCTCCTCCTGGCCGAAACGGGCCGGTCCGTCACGGCGAGTTGGAGAACGCGCCTCCCGCGACGTCGCCCCCGCCGGCGTCGTCGGCCAGGGTGCGGCCGGCCGTCGTCTCCGGGTCGTCGGCGGCCTGCTCGTCCTGCCCGGCCGACGCCGGGTCGTCGCCGGCCGAGGCGAGGTCGGCGCCCTGGCCGTAGGCGCCGGGGTCGGCCTGGGTGGTCCGGGGGTCGTTCAGCGGGTCCGGGACGTCGGGGTCGGTGACGCTCATGCGCCCTCCCTGCCCTCCGGTCGAGGGCGGCAATCCCTGGCGCAATGCGTAACCCCTGTGTTACACATCAGCCCGTGGAGGCGCTCGCGGCTCTCGCGGACCCGACCCGGCGGCGGCTGCTCGCGCTGCTCCGGGACGGCGAGCTGCCCGCCGGGGAGCTCGCCGGGCGGTTCGCGGTCAGCCGCCCGGCGGTCAGCCGGCACCTGCGCGTGCTGCGCGAGGCGGGGCTGGTGAGCAGCCGGGTCGAGGGGCGCCGGCGGCTCTACGCGCTCGACCCGCGCCCGCTGCGGGAGCTCGACGACTGGCTGGGGTCCTACCGCGACCTCTGGGCGCAGCGCTTGGACGCCCTCGACACCGAGATCGCCCGCGGCCGCCGGGCCCGGGCCCATCCCCCGACGGACGGAGACGCCCCGTGACCGACCTCCAGACCCCCGCCGACCCGCCGACCGGCCGCCGCGGCGCGGTCACCGAGCTCCCCGACGGGCGTCTCCGGCTGGAGTTCCGCCGCTCCTGGTCCGACGGTCCCGACGCCGTCTGGGCCGCGCTCACCGAGCCCGAGCGGCTGGCCCGCTGGTTCGGCACCTACGAGGGCGAGCGGACCCCCGGCGGCCGCGGGACGCTGACGATGACCCACGAGGCCGAGCCGGTCGGCGAGCCGGTGCGGATCGCCGAGTGCGACCCGCCGCGCCGGCTGGTCGTCGAGTGGGTCGACCAGGCCGACTGGCGGGTGGAGCTGGCCCTCGTCGTCGAGAGCGGCCGCACCACGCTGCACTTCGTGCAGGTCTTCTCCGCCGGCGCCGACGTCACCGACTTCGCCCTCGGCTGGCACTGGTACCTCGACAAGTTCGACGCCGAGGCCGGTGGCCGCCCGGCGCCCGGCGACTGGGACACCTTCCTGGCCCGCACCGGCCCCGACTACGGCCGCACCCCGGAGGGCTGAGCGCCCAGCACGGCCATCGCCACGGCCGCGGCGAGCCCGACGGCGGCCACCCCGGTCTCGACCGGGTCGGCGCCGGCCGGGGTCAGCCGCCGGCGCACGAGCCGCTCGGCCAGGTAGCCGGGCACGAGGGCGGCGCCGGTGGCGGCCAGCACCCGGCGGGCGCGCAGGTCGTCGCGCGCGGCCAGTCGGGCCAGCGCCCACGCGTGGATCGCCAGCGTCCAGGCCGGCGGGCCGAGCGCCGTCCCGGCCCACCAGGCGTCACGGCCGACCGTCGCCGGGGAGCCGGCGAGCACGGGTGTGGCGAACGGGTGCCGGCGGCGCAGCGACAGGACCGTGCCGGCCAGGCCCGCCCCCAGCTGGACGGCGGAGGTCGCGAGCAGCGCCCGCCGGCGACCCGTCACCGGGCCCGCTCGGGGACCTGCACCGGGGCCGGGCCGGTCCACGGGCCCAGCCGGCCGAGGAAGGCGTTGCGCCGGTCCAGCCGCTCGCTCGCCTGCACCGGGTAGGCGTCGTAGGCGCCGGTGAGGTCGCGCGCGGCGTGGACGGCGAAGTTCGGGTCCTCCTGCGCCTCCCGTCCGACGGCCACCAGGTCGGCCAGGCCCCCGGCGACGACGGCCTCGGCCTGCCGCGCGTCGACGATCAGCCCCACGGCCATCGTGGGGATCCCGGCTCCCTCGCGGACGCCGGCGGCGAAGGGCACCTGGTAGCCGTAGCCGAGCGGGTGCTCCCAGCCGCCCAGGCCGCCGCCGGAGGCGTCGACGACGTCGACGCCGCGGACCCGCAGCTCCCGGGCGAAGGCGACGGTGTCCTCGAGCGTGATCCCGTCCGCGGTGCCGTCGACGGCCGAGACCCGCACGAACAGGGGCCGGTCCGCGGGCCACGCGGCGCGGACCGCCTCGACCACCTCCAGCGGGAACCGCCACCGGGCCTCGCGCGAGCCGCCGTAGGCGTCGGTGCGCCGGTTGGACAGCGGGGAGAGGAACTGGTGCAGCAGGTAGCCGTGCGCGGCGTGCACCTCGACGACGTCGAACCCGGCCGCTAGCGACCGGCGGGTGGCCGCGACGAACGCCTCGCGCACCTCCGTCAGCTCCCCGACGGTGAGCCCGTGCGGCACCGGCCGGCCGGGACCGGCGGGGACGGGGCTGGCCGCGACGGTCGGCCACGGCTCCTCGCCCGGCCGGGCGTCGGCCGCCATCAGCGGGCCGTCGCCCTCCCACGGGCGCCGGCTGCTGGCCTTGGCGCCGGCGTGGGCCAGCTGGATGCCCGCGACGGCTCCGGAGGCGCGCAGGAAGGCGGCGACCCGGGCCAGGCCCGGCACGTGCGCGTCGGACCACAGGCCCACGTCGCCGTGGCTGATCCGCCCCGCGGGCGTCACCGCCGTCGCCTCGACGAGGACGGCGCCGAAGCCGCCGAGGGCGAACCGGCCGAGGTGCACGAGGTGGTAGTCGCCGACCAGCCCGTCGGTCACCGAGTACTGGCACATCGGGGCGACGACGAGCCGGTTCGGGAGGGTCACGCCGCGCAGGGTCAGGGGCGTGAGGAGGGCCGGGGACGGCGCGGAGCCGCTCGTGAGACTGGTCACGTCACGGCACCAACACCGCGCTCACCTGCGGTGTTCCCGGTCACCGCCCGACCCCGGGGTAGACGTCCTAGACGTAACACCTCTCACCATTACGAAGAGCTATCACCGCTTGTACGCTGACCCGACCCGGACGGCCGGACCCGCATCGCCGCCCCGGGACGCAGCTCGCACCGGCGCCGGTGTCCCCGCACCCGGCGTGCGCCTCACAGGATGGAGACGCCGTGACTTCCGTGGCCACCCCCGGTCTCGAGAACGCCCCCACCACCCACGCCCGGCTGCTGGCCTGGGTGCAGGAGATGGCGGAGCTGACCACCCCGGACCGGGTCGTGTGGGTCGACGGCAGTGACGAGGAGTGGGAGCGGCTGACCCAGCGGCTGGTCGACGCCGGCACCTTCACCCGGCTGGAGCGCAAGCCCAACTCCTTCTGGTGCGCCTCCGACCCCAGCGACGTCGCGCGCGTCGAGGACCGCACGTTCATCTGCTCGGTCGACGAGGCCGACGCGGGGCCGACCAACAACTGGATGGCCCCCGACGAGATGAAGGCGATCATGACCGAGCTCTACCGGGGCTCGATGCGTGGCCGCACGATGTACGTCATCCCGTTCTGCATGGGCCCGGTCGAGGCCGAGAACCCCATGTTCGGCGTCGAGCTCACCGACTCCGAGTACGTCGTCGTCTCCATGCGGGTGATGGCCCGGATCGGCAGCCGGATCCTCGAGGCGATGGGCACCGACCGGCCGTTCGTGCCGGCCATGCACTCCCTCGGCGCCCCGCTGGAGCCGGGCCAGGAGGACGTGCCCTGGCCCTGCAGCCAGACCAAGTACATCGTGCACTTCCCCGAGGAGCGGGCCATCTGGTCCTACGGCTCGGGCTACGGCGGCAACGCCCTGCTGGGCAAGAAGTGCTACTCGCTGCGGATCGCCTCGGCGATGGCCCGTGACGAGGGCTGGCTCGCCGAGCACATGCTCATCCTGAAGCTGACCAGCCCCCAGCAGCGCACGTACTACATCGCGGCGGCCTTCCCGAGCGCCTGCGGCAAGACCAACCTGGCGATGCTCGAGCCGACCATCCCCGGCTGGCAGGTCGAGACCCTCGGCGACGACATCGCCTGGATGCGGTTCGGCGAGGACGGCCGGCTCTACGCGCTCAACCCCGAGTACGGCCTCTTCGGCGTCGCGCCCGGCACCGGCTGGGACACCAACCCCAACGCGATGCGCACCATCGACCGGGGCAACTCGGTGTTCACCAACGTCGCGCTCACCGACGACGGCGACGTCTGGTGGGAGGGCATGACCGAGGAGCCCCCGGCCCACCTGACCAGCTGGAAGAAGCAGGACTGGACGCCGGACTCCGACGAGCCCTCCTCGCACCCGAACTCGCGGTTCTGCACGCCGATCACCCAGTGCCCGATCCTCGCCCCGGAGTACGAGGACCCGCGGGGCGTGCCGATCTCGGCCATCCTCTTCGGCGGCCGCCGCAAGACCACGATCCCGCTGGTCACCGAGGCGCGGGACTGGAACCACGGCGTCTTCATGGGCGCCACGCTGTCGTCGGAGACGACGGCGGCGGCCACCGGCGCGGTCGGGGTCGTGCGCCGCGACCCGTTCGCCATGCTGCCGTTCATCGGCTACAACGCCGGCGACTACTTCCGGCACTGGGTCGAGACCGGCAAGGCCCACGACGCCACCAAGCTGCCGCGGATCTTCTACGTGAACTGGTTCCGCCGCGACGAGGACGGCGGCTTCCTGTGGCCGGGCTTCGGCGAGAACAGCCGGGTCCTCAAGTGGGTCGTCGAGCGCATCGAGGGCACCGCGGCCGCCGAGGAGACCCCGGTCGGCCACGTCCCGACGCCGGACTCCCTCGACGTCTCCGGGCTGGACCTGACCGAGGACCGGGTGCGCAAGGCGCTCGCCGTCGACCGGGACGAGTGGCGCGCGGAGGTCCCGCAGATCACCGAGTGGTTCGAGAAGTTCGGGGACAAGCTCCCCAGCACCATGTGGGACGAGCTCGCCATCCTCGAGAGCCGGCTCGCCTAGCGGGAGGCCCCGCCCCGACTCCCGGGGGGGGGGGGGGGGGGGGGGGGGGGGGGGGGGGGGGGGGGGGGGGGGGGGGGGGGGGGGGGGGGGGGGGGGGGGGGGGGGGGGGGGGGGGGGGGGGGGGGGGGGGGGGGGGGGGG
>NZ_JBJGYX010000109.1:0-5997 GCF_054050195.1 Geodermatophilus sp. SYSU D00710 | reverse complement strand
GGTGGGGGGCCGGGGGTATGAACTGGGGCGGTGCGCGGGCGGCCCCCCCCCCCGGGGGGGCCGGGGGGGCCGCCCCCCCGACGATCAGGGACCCTGATCCCAGCGGCAGCCGGGCTCAGTCGCGGGGGTCGGCCGGCCGGCCCGCCCGCAGGCTGCGCTCCAGGTCCGCCACGTCCGCCGCATCGGGGGCGTGCAGGTGGCGGTCCTCCTCGGCCAGGCGCGCGGCCTCGGCGGCCAGGGCGTCGGCCGACTCCTGCGCCCGGTCCTTGCGGTACTGGCGGTAGGAGTGGGCGACCGCGGCGGCCCAGACCGCGTAGATCACCGCGTAGACGGCGTACCGGACCGGGTCGGACGCGTCGATCCAGTCGCTGCGCAGCAGCGTCCGGGTGTTGGTCAGCACGATGATGCCGCCGACCAGCGAGCCGAGCAGCCGCGGCGGCACGTGCCGGACCAGCCAGGCGGCGATCGGCGCGGCGACCAGGCCACCGGCCAGCAGGCCCAGCGCCCAGAGCCAGTTGACGCCCTGGGAGCCGAGGGCGAGCAGGAAGCCCAGGCTGGCCGCCAGCGCGACGAGGAACTCCGAGGTGTCGATCGAGCCGATGACCTTGCGCGGCTCCAGGCGCCCGCTGGCCAGCAGTGCCGGGGTGCCGACCGGGCCCCAGCCGCCGCCACCGGTGGCGTCGACGAAGCCGGCGACGAGGCCCAGCGGGCCGAGGAAGCGCTTGCGCACCGGCTTGCCGAGGTTGCGCCGGTCGATGCCGCGGAGGGTGAACCGGACCAGCAGGTAGACGCCCAGGGACAGCAGGATGAGCGACATCACCGGGGCGGCGACCTCGGTGGAGAGGTTCGACAGCACGGTGGCGCCGGCGAAGGCGCCGACCGCACCGGGGATGCCGACCTTCGCGACGACCTTCCAGTCGACGTTGCCGAACCGCCAGTGCGCGGCGCCGGACATCAGGGTCGTGCCGATCTCGGCGAAGTGGACGGTCGCCGACGCGGCGGCGGGGTTGGTGCCGAAGGCCAGCAGCAGCGTCGTCGAGGTGACGCCGTAGGCCATGCCGAGGCTGCCGTCGACGAGCTGGGCGCCGAGGCCGGCCAGGGCGAGCAGGATCACGGTCTTCACGGGGCTGACTCCAGGAGGGGGTGCGCCGGGCGCGCGGCAGCACAGGACGCGGCGCAGCACGGCGGCGGGGCGAGCGGAGGAGGCGCCGGGGACGGCGCGGGGGATCAGCGGCCCGGACAGGCGGCGGTGCAGATGCGCAGCAGGTCGACGTGGATGCGCCCCACGAGGAGCACCACGGTCGCCGCCATGGGGCGTATGTCTACCAGATCGATGGGGATAGGCCGAATGCGGGGCGGAGTTGCCTGGTCACGCGCGCGCCCGTCCCCGGGCGGGGGTCAGCGACGCGCCGCGTCGGGCTCCGCCGGCGCGGACCCGTCGAGCGCCTCGACCAGGTCGGCCCGCGCCCGGGCGACCCGGGACCGGATCGTGCCGACCGGGCAGCCGGTCACCTCGGCGGCGTCGGCGTAGGAGAGCCCGAGCAGCTGGGTGAGCGCGAAGGCCTCCCGGCGGTCGGGGTCGAGCCGGCCCAGCAGGTCGGTGACCGCGGCGCCCTCGCCCACGCGGTCGGCGGCGTCGGCGGGGGAGAGGGCCTCGAGGTCGGCGTCGTCGCGCACCAGGGTCAGCCGCCGGCGACGGCGCGAGCGGACGGCGTCGGCGCAGACCCGCCGCGCGATCGCCAGCAGCCAGGTGCGCAGCGAGGCCCGGCCCTCGAAGCGGTGCAGCCCGGCGAAGGCCCGGGCGTAGGTCTCCTGCGTGAGGTCGTCGGCGGAGTCGCGGTCGCCGAGGGCCGCGCACAGCCGCCACACGTCGGACTGGGTGGCGCGGACCAGGGTCGCGGCGGCGAGGGGGTCGCCGTCCGCCGCGGCCGCGGCGACCCGCTCCAGCTCGTCCACGTCGTTCCTCCGTTGTGATCCCGTCGAGCCGGGAACCGGACGGGCCCTCCGCGACGACTACCTGTCCATGCAGTGTGCACCGTTCCGCGAGGCGGTCTCGGCGCGGCTCGACGGCGAGCCGCTCGGCATGCCCGCCGCCGACCTCGACCGTCACCTGGCCGGATGCCCCGGCTGCGCCGGCTGGGCCGACGCCGCGGGCGCGGTCACCCGGCGGGCGCGGCTGGCCGCGGCGCCCGACGTGCCCGATCTCACGGCGGCCGTGCTCGGTGCGCTGCCGCGGGAGCTGCCCGGCGCCGCGGCCGCCGCCCGCTCCCGGCTGGTGCGGTCGGCGCTGCGGCTGGCGCTGCTGGCGGTGGGCGTCGCGCAGGCGGGTCTCGCCTGGCCGGCGCTGACCGGCGGTCGCGCCGCGATGAGCGCGCCGGTGCACGTCGCGCACGAGACCGGCGCCTGGAACCTCGCCGTCGCCGCGGCCTTCCTCGCCGTCGCCGCCGCGCCCCGGCTGGCCGCCGGGGCGCTGCCCTCCCTGGGCACCTTCGGCGTGCTGCTGGCGGCGGTCACCGTGCGCGACCTGCGGGCCGGTCACGTGCACGCCGACCGGGCCGCCGCCCACCTGCTGCTGCTGGCCGGCGTCGTGCTCGTCACCGTCGTCGCGTGGCGCCGGCGCACCCGGCGCGCGGCCGCCGTCGTCGCCCGCGAGCGGGTGACCGCGTGAGCGCCCGTACCGCACGGCCGGCGCGCCCGGTCCTGCTGCTGCTCGTCCTGCTGGCCGGCTGGCTGGGGCTCGGGGTGGCCACCGCCGGGCCGGCGGCCGCGCACGCCGAGCTGGTGTCCACCGACCCGGGGGAGGGCGCCCGCCTCGACGAGGTCCCCGGCCAGGTGACGCTGCGCTTCAGCGAGGGGGTGTCGCTGGGCGCCGGCTACGCCCGGGTGCTCGGCGAGGGCGGCGAGCGGGTCGACACCGGCGCGGCGTCGGTCGACGGCGACACCGTCACCGTCCCGCTGCGCGACGACCTGCCCGAGGCCAGCTACGTCGTCACCTACCGGATCGTCTCGGCCGACTCGCACCCGATCAGCGGGGCCTACGCCTTCGTCGTCGGCGACGGCGAGCTCGCCGACGCCGGCACGGTGGCCGAGCGCGCCGACGTCGACCCGGTCGTGGCCGCCGCGCTGCCCGCCTCCCGCGCGCTCGGCTTCGCCGGGCTGGCCGTGGGCCTCGGCGTCCCCGCCTTCCTCGTGCTGTGCTGGCCCGCGGGCTGGGCGTCGCGCACGATGCGCCGGCTGACCACCGCCGGGCTGGGCACCGTGGCCGGGGCCGCGGTGCTCACCTTCCTGCTGCAGGGCCCCTACGCGGCCGGCACCGGCCTCGGCTCCCTGCTCGACCCGGCCCTGCTGGCCACCACGGGCGGGTCGTCCTTCGGGCTGACCGTCCTCGGCCGCGGCGCCCTCGCCCTGCTGCTCGCCGTGCTGCTGGTGCCGCTGTGGCGCCGGGCGGGCGCGCCGACGGTGCAGGAGACGGTGGGGCTGGCCGTCGTCGCGGGCGGTGTCGTCCTCACCACCGCGGCGGTCGGCCACCCGGTCGCCGGGCCCCTGCCGGTGTTCGCCACGGCGGTCACCGCCGTGCACGTCGCGGCGATGGCGGTCTGGCTGGGCGGGCTGACCGCCCTGCTGGCCGGCCTGGCCCGGCCGGGCGCCGAGGCCGGCGAGCTGGCCGGCGCCCTGCCGCGCTGGTCGCGGGTCGTGTCGGCCTCGGTGGTCGCGCTCGTGGTCTCCGGCGTCGTCCAGTCGGTGCGCGAGGTCGGCTCGCCGGCCGCCCTGGTGTCGACCACCTACGGCTGGGTGCTGCTGGGCAAGCTCGCGCTGGTGCTGCTGCTCCTCGCCGCCGCCGGGGTGTCGCGCGTGTGGGTGCAGCAGCACCTCGGGGTCAGCCGCCGGCGGCCGGGCCCGCGCCGGCGCGTCCCGGCCCGCGCCCTCGCCGCGACCGGTGGCCGGGCCCCCGACGGCGCCGAGGGCACCGACGAGCCCACCGTCGCCGCGGCCCGGGCCCGCGCGGCCGAGCAGGCCCGCGGCGCCGTGGAGGACGTCGGCCCGCTGCGCCGCTCGGTGCTGGTCGAGGCCGCCGTCGCCGCCGCGGTACTGCTCCTGTCGGCGGTGCTGGTCGGCACCCCGCCGGCCCGCGCCGCGGTCGCCCAGCCGGTCGACGTCACCGTGCCGCTGGAGTCGGCGGCGGGGGAGTCCGGCAGCGTCCAGCTCTCGGTCGACCCGGCCCGCCCGGGCGCCAACACCCTGCACGTCTACCTCTTCGACGACGCCGGGCAGCTCGACCAGCCCGCCGACCTGCGGGTCACGCTGACCGAGCCGGAGCAGCAGATCGGCCCGCTCGACGTCGACCTCGAGCCGGCCGGCCCCGGCCACTGGGTGGCCGACGGCATGTCGATCCCCGGCGCCGGCACCTGGACCGTGGCCGTCAGCGTCCGGCTCGACGAGTTCACCGCCGCCACCGCCAGCACGACCTTCCCGGTGCGCTGACCCGCTCCCCGCGGGCCGACAGTGAGGAGAACCGTGTCCCCGACCCCCCTGCGACCGCCGGCCCGTGCCGTCGTCGTCCTGACCGCCCTGCTCGCCGCCCTGGTCGCGTCCGTCGTGGTCGCCACCGGCGCGTCGGCGCACGTGACGGTCTCCTCGGACGACGCCGTCGCCGGCGGCTACGGGAAGCTGACCTTCCGGGTCCCGAACGAGAGCGACACCGCGAGCACCGTGGCGCTGCGCATCTCGATCCCGGAGGAGCAGGCGATGGCCTCGCTGCGGGTGCAGCCGCTCCCGGGCTGGACGGTCACCACGACGTCGTCGCAGCTCGCCGAGCCGGTGGAGGTCCACGGCCAGCCGATCAGCGACTACGTGTCGGTCGTCGAGTTCCGGGCCGACCCCGGCGGCGGCATCGCCCCGGGGGAGTTCCAGGAGTTCGCCCTGTCCGGCGGGCCGTTCCCCGACGCCGGGACGCTGTCGTTCCCGGCCGTGCAGACCTACAGCGACGGCACCGAGTCGGCGTGGATCGAGCCGACCGTCGGCGGGCAGGAGCCGGAGTACCCGGCGCCGGTGCTCACGCTGGCCGGTGACACCGCCGCCGCCGGCGCCACGACGGCGGCGGAGGACCACGCGCACGACGGCGAGGTCAGCGACCAGCCGGCCGGCCTGGCCCTGTTCCTCGCCATCCTCGCCCTGGCCGTCGGTGTCGCGGGCGTCGTCCTCGGCTACCGCGCAGGTCGACGTACCGTGTCGTCGTGACCGCTCCCGTCCGCGGCCGGACCGCCGCGCTGCTGCTCGCCGCCGCCCTGGGCCTGACCGCCTGCGGCTCCGACGACGGGGAGCAGGCGGCGGCCGCGGAGGGGCACGACCACTCGGACGGGCCGGCGGCCACCCTCGAGGGGCCCGGCGACGAGTACGCCGGCATCGACCTGCGTGATCCGTTCCAGCGGCCGTCGTTCACCCTCACCGACAGCAGCGGCGCGGAGTACGACTTCGCCCGGGCGACGGCGGGCAAGCCGACGCTGCTCTTCTTCGGCTACACCACCTGCCCCGACATCTGCCCGACGACGATGGCCGACGTCGCCCTCGCGCTGCGCGACGTCGACCCCGCGCTGGCCGGGGAGGTGCAGGTGGTCTTCGTCACCACCGACCCCGCCGCCGACACCCCGCAGGTCCTCGGCGAGTACCTCGACCGGTTCGACGCCGACCTGCCCACGCAGTTCGTCGGGCTGACCGGCGCGCAGGAGGTCATCGACCAGGCGCAGCTGTCGGCCGGCGTGCCGCTGGCCGAGGACCAGGGCCGGCTGCACAGCTCGCTGCTGCTGCTCTACGGCGCCGACGACCAGGCGCACGTGGCCTTCGACGCCGGCAACACCGCCCGCGACATCGCCGGCGACCTCGAGAAGACCACCGGGGCGTGAGGGCCGCCCGCCCCCGGCGGGGGGGGGGCCGGCCGGGGGGGGGCGTGCTCGGGGGGGGGGGCGGCCGCGGCGGCGCCGGCCCGGCCGGCGCGCCCCC
>NZ_JBJGYX010000108.1:0-6448 GCF_054050195.1 Geodermatophilus sp. SYSU D00710 | reverse complement strand
GGCCCGCCGCCCCCCCCCCCCGCCCCCCCCCCCCCCCCCCCCCCCCCCCCTCCCCCCCCCCCCCCCCCCCCCCCCCCCGGCGGCGCCCCCCCCCCCCCCCCCCACCCTCGGGCGGCCCGGCGGCGATGACTCCCGGCGCGGTCCCCGGTCTGCACCCCACACCGGTCGACCGCACCCGAGGAGCGCCCACCGTGACCGCCACGTACACCTTCGACGTCCTCTGCACCCTCGACGGCTTCGCCTCCTTCAGCGGCGGCGACTGGGGCGGCTACTGGGGCAAGCACGGCCCCGAGTTCCTCGACCGGCGCCTGGCCCAGTACGAGCAGGAGCAGCGGATGGTCCTGGGCGCGACCACCTTCCGGCAGTTCGTGGAGTACCTGCGCCCGGCCTCGGAGGACCCGGGTGGCGGTGACCCGGTGAACACCGCGATGAAGAACCTGCCGACGACGGTGCTCTCGACGACGCTGGAGGGCCCCCTCGACTGGCCGGACGCGACCCTCGTGCGCGGCGACGCCGTCGACGTCGTCGCCCGGCTCAAGGAGGAGTCGGCGGTGCCACTGCGCTCGCACGGCAGCCTGTCGCTGAACCGGGCGCTGATGGCCGCGGGCCTGGTCGACCGCGTGCAGGTGACGATCTTCCCCGTGATCACCGGCCGGACGGGGACCGAGCCGGTCTTCGCCGGGGCGGCCGACTTCGACCTCGAGCTGGTCGAGAGCCGGACGCTCGACGGCTCCACCCAGGAGCTGGTCTACCGGCCCACCCTGCACGGCTGAGCGCGTGCGCCGCGGGAGCGTGTGCGCCGACCCCGTGTTCGAACGCCCGGAACGCGGCGTCGGCGCACCCGCTCAGGCGGTCGCGGCGGCCTCGGCCATGGCGGCGAGCAGGGCGGCCATCTCCGCCCGGGACACCCGCCCGGCGCTGTGCGGGGTGGAGTTGACCAGCCCGAAGACGGCGTGCGCGCGGGCCCGGCTGGCGGCGGTGCCCTCCTCCGGGCGCAGCCGGGCGAGCACCTCGACCCACACCTCGACGTAGCGGCGCTGCAGCCGGCGCACCCGCGCGGCGTCGTCGACCGGCAGCGAGCCCAGGTCGCGGTCCTGCACCGTGATCAGCGCCGGGTTGTCCAGCGCGAAGTCCACCTGGAAGGCGACCAGCGCGCGCAGCTGGGCGACCGGGTCGGGGCCGGCCGCGGCCACCCGCTCCCGCGCGCCGTCGAGCAGCCGCCGGCTGATGCCCTCGAGCATCTCGGCGAGCATCGCGTCCTTGCTCGCGAAGTGCCGGTAGATGGCCGGGCCGGTCACCCCGACGGCGGCGCCGACGTCGTCGACCCCCACCGACCGGGAGCCGCGCTCGGCGAACAGCTGCGCGGCCGCCCGGAGGATCTGCTCGCGCCGCGACGGGCGGGCGGCGTCGGCCGACAGCGCGGTGTCGACCTCAGCGCCGGTCACCGAGCCCGTCATGGGGGGATGGTAGCGGCGGGAGTGAACGTCGGTTAACGTGACCACCGTGACGTTAACTGCGGTTAACTCGTCGGAGCGCGTCCCGGCAGGTGTCGACACCGGCGCGGTGCTGACCTCCCGGGTCGACGTCCGCGGCGAGACCTTCGCCCGCAACGCCGCCACCCAGGAGGAGCTGCGCGCGCAGCTGCACGACAAGCTGGCGGCCGCGGCCCTCGGTGGTCCCGAGCGCACCCGCGAGCGGCACGTGGCCCGCGGCAAGCTGCTCCCCCGCGACCGGGTGGACACCCTCCTCGACCCGGGCAGCCCGTTCCTGGAGCTGTCGCCGCTGGCCGCCGACGGCATGTACGACGGCGACGCGCCGGGCGCCGGGATCATCACCGGCGTCGGGCGGGTCAGCGGCCGCGAGGTCGTCGTCGTGGCCAACGACGCCACCGTCAAGGGCGGGACCTACTACCCGATGACGGTGAAGAAGCACCTGCGGGCGCAGGAGGTGGCGCTGCAGAACCGGCTGCCCTGCGTCTACCTCGTCGACTCCGGCGGCGCCTTCCTGCCGATGCAGGACGAGGTGTTCCCCGACCGCGAGCACTTCGGCCGGATCTTCTTCAACCAGGCCACGATGAGCGCGCAGGGCATCCCGCAGATCGCCGCCGTCCTGGGCTCGTGCACCGCCGGCGGCGCCTACGTGCCGGCGATGGCCGACGAGGCGGTGATCGTCCGCGACCAGGGCACGATCTTCCTGGGCGGCCCGCCGCTGGTGAAGGCCGCCACCGGCGAGGTCGTCAGCGCCGAGGACCTCGGCGGCGGGCTGCTGCACAGCCGCACCTCCGGCGTCACCGACCACCTCGCCGACGACGACGCGCACGCGCTGCGGATCGTCCGCGACATCGTCGGCACGCTCGGCCCGCGCACCCCGCGCCCCTGGGACGTGCGGCCGGCCGAGGAGCCCGCCCTCGACCCCGCCGAGCTGCCCGGCGTCGTCCCGGCCGACCCGCGCACGCCCTACGACGTCCGGGAGGTCATCGCCCGGATCGTCGACGGCAGCCGGTTCAGCGAGTTCAAGGCGCTCTACGGGTCGACGCTGGTCTGCGGCTTCGCGCACGTGCAGGGGCACCCGGTCGGCATCGTGGCCAACAACGGCGTGCTGTTCGGCGAGTCGGCGCTCAAGGGCGCGCACTTCATCGAGCTGTGCGACCAGCGGTCGATCCCGCTGCTGTTCCTGCAGAACATCACCGGCTTCATGGTCGGCCGCGACTACGAGGCCGGCGGCATCGCCAAGCACGGCGCGAAGATGGTCACCGCCGTCGCCTGCGCCCGGGTGCCCAAGCTGACCGTCGTCATCGGCGGCTCGTTCGGCGCCGGCAACTACTCGATGTGCGGCCGGGCCTACTCCCCCCGCTTCCTCTTCACCTGGCCCGGCGCCCGCATCTCCGTCATGGGCGGGGAGCAGGCCGCCTCGGTGCTCGCCACCGTGCGCCGCGACCAGCTCGGCGACGCCTGGAGCGCCGAGGACGAGGAGGCGTTCAAGGAGCCGATCCGCGCGCAGTACGAGCGCCAGGGCAACGCCTGGTACGCGACCGCGCGCCTCTGGGACGACGGGGTCGTCGACCCCCTCGACACCCGCACCGTCCTCGGCCTGGCGCTGTCGGCGTGCGCGAACGCGCCGCTCGCGCCGGTCTCCTACGGCGTCTTCCGGATGTAGTCGTGGCCCTTGTCGCGGTAATGGCACCTCCTGAGATGAGCAGGTGAACGTGTTCGACACCGTCCTCGTCGCCAACCGGGGCGAGATCGCCGTCCGCGTCGTCGCGACCCTCCGCCGGCTGGGCATCCGCAGCGTCGCCGTCTTCTCCGACGCCGACGCCGGGGCCCGGCACGTCCGCGAGGCCGACGTCGCCGTGCGGCTGGGCCCCGCCCCGGCCGCGCAGTCCTACCTGTCGATCGAGCGGCTGCTCGACGCCGCGGCGCGCACCGGCGCCCAGGCCGTACACCCCGGCTACGGGTTCCTCTCGGAGAACACCGCCTTCGCGCAGGCCTGCGCCGATGCCGGGCTGGTCTTCGTCGGCCCGCCCGCCAAGGCGGTCGAGATCATGGGCGACAAGATCCGGGCCAAGCAGACCGTCAGCGCAGCCGGCGTCCCCGTCGTCCCCGGGCGCACCGACCTCGGCATGACCGACGACGACCTCGTGGCCGCGGCCGCCGAGGTCGGCTACCCGGTGCTGGTCAAGCCCTCGGCCGGCGGGGGCGGCAAGGGCATGCGGCTGGTGCACGCCGCGGCCGACCTGCCCGCCGCGCTGGTCTCCGCCCGCCGCGAGGCGGCCGCGAGCTTCGGCGACGACACGCTGTTCCTCGAGCGGTTCGTCACCGACCCACGGCACGTCGAGGTGCAGGTGCTCGCCGACACCCACGGCACCGTGCTGCACCTGGGCGAGCGGGAGTGCTCGCTGCAGCGCCGGCACCAGAAGATCGTCGAGGAGGCCCCCTCCCCGCTGCTCACGCCGGAGCAGCGGGCCCGGTACGGGGCGCTGGCCTGCGAGGTCGCCCGCGCCGTCGACTACACCGGCGCCGGCACCGTGGAGTTCATCGTCGCGGGCGAGGCGCCCGACGAGCCGTTCTTCATGGAGATGAACACCCGGCTGCAGGTCGAGCACCCGGTGACCGAGCTGGTCACCGGGGTCGACCTGGTCGAGCAGCAGCTGCGGGTGGCGGCCGGCGAGCGGCTCGCCCTCGGCCAGGACGACGTCGCGCTGACCGGGCACGCCGTCGAGGCGCGGCTCTACGCCGAGGACCCCGCGCGCGGCTTCCTCCCCACCGGCGGCACCGCGGTGGTCCTCGCCGAGCCGGCCGGGCCGGGCGTGCGCGTCGACAGCGGCCTGCTCGAGGGGCAGGTCGTCGGCACCAGCTACGACCCGATGCTGGCCAAGGTGATCGCGCACGGCCCCGACCGCGCCGCTGCCCTGTCCCGGCTGGACCGGGCGCTGGCGGGCACCGTCGTCCTCGGCGTCGGCACCAACACCGGTTTCCTGCGCGCGCTGCTCGCCCACCCCGAGGTCCGCGCCGGCCGGCTGGACACCGGCCTGGTCGAGCGCGAGCTCGACGCCCTGACCACCGCCGAGGTCCCGGTGGCGGCCTACGCCGCGCTCGCGCTGTCCCGGCTCGCTGCGCTGCGCCCGGCCGGCCCCCTCGTCGACCCCTGGGCGGTGCCCAGCGGCTGGCGGACCGGCGGGCGCCGCGCGCCGATGCGCTGGGACCTCGCCGGGCCCGGCGGGTCGCGGCTGACCGTCACGCTGACCGGCGGCACCCGGCTGCAGGTCGGCGACGGCGGCGAGCACGAGGTGTCCGGTGAGGTGGTCGACGGCGGGCTGCTGCTCACCGTCGACGGCGCCACCACGTCCGCGCGCACCGCCGTCGAGGGCGCCACCACCTGGGTGCACGTCGACGGCGGCACGTACGCGCTGACCGAGCTGCCGCCCGCGCGGCTGCACGCCGGCGCCGACACCGCCGACCGCACGGTGCGCAGCCCGCTGCCCGGCACGGTCGTCGCCGTGCACGTCGCGTCCGGCGCCGAGGTCGCGCAGGACGCCCCGCTCGTCGTCGTCGAGGCCATGAAGATGGAGCACACGCTCACCGCGCCCGCCGACGGCACCGTCGACGTCTCCGTCCGCGTCGGTGACCAGGTCGCCCTCGACCAGGAGCTCGCCGTCGTCCACCCCCGCACCACCGACAGCACCGCGCCCGAGGAGTCCTGACGTGCTCGACACCCGCCTGACCGACGAGCAGCAGCAGCTGCGCAAGACCGTCGAGGAGTTCGCCCGCGAGGTCGTCGCGCCGGTCTCGTACCAGCACGACCGCGACGAGACCTTCCCGTACGAGGTGGTCCGCGGCATGGCCGAGATGGGCCTGTTCGGGCTGCCCTTCCCCGAGGAGTACGGCGGCATGGGCGGGGACTACTTCGCCCTGTGCCTGGCCATCGAGGAGCTGGCCCGAGTCGACCAGAGCGTCGCGATCACCCTCGAGGCCGGCTGCTCGCTGGGCGCGATGCCGGTGTACCGGTTCGGCACCGAGGAACAGAAGCAGCAGTGGCTGCCGCTGCTGACCAGCGGCGAGGCCCTCGGCGCGTTCGGCCTCACCGAGGCCGGCGCCGGCAGCGACGCCGGCGGGACCCGCACCACCGCCGTGCTCACCGACGGGCAGTGGGTCATCAACGGCAGCAAGGCGTTCATCACCAACTCCGGCACCGACATCACCCGGCTGGTCACCGTCACGGCCGTCACCGGGGAGCTCGCCGACGGCCGCAAGGAGATCAGCTCGATCCTCGTGCCGGTGCCCACGCCGGGCTTCACCGCCGAGCCGGCCTACGACAAGGTCGGCTGGCACGCCAGCGACACCCACCCGCTGTCCTTCGACGACGTCCGGGTGCCCGAGGAGAACCTGCTCGGGCAGCGCGGCCGCGGCTACGCCAACTTCCTGTCGATCCTCGACGAGGGCCGGATCGCGATCGCCGCGCTGGCGGTCGGGGCCGCCCAGGGCTGCGTCGACGAGAGCGTGAGGTACGCGCGGGAGCGCTCGGCGTTCGGCCGGCCGATCGCGGCGAACCAGGCGATCGCCTTCAAGATCGCCCGGATGGAGGCGCGGGTGATGGCCGCGCGGGCCGCCTACTACGACGCCGCGGCCAAGATGCTCGCCGGCCTGCCGTTCAAGAAGGAGGCGGCGGTGGCCAAGCTCGTGGCCGGCGAGGCCGCCATGGACAACGCCCGCGACGCCACCCAGGTGCACGGCGGCTACGGCTTCATGAACGAGTACCTCGTCTCCCGGCACTACCGGGACTCGAAGATCCTCGAGGTCGGCGAGGGCACCACCGAGGTGCAGCTGATGCTCATCGCCCGCCAGCTCGGGCTCTGAGCCCCGCGCGCGTCGGGGGGGGGGGCCCGCGGGGGGGGGGGGGGGGGGGGGGGGGGGGGGGGGGGGGGGGGGCCGGGGGGGGCGGGGGCGGGGGG
>NZ_JBJGYX010000107.1:0-7670 GCF_054050195.1 Geodermatophilus sp. SYSU D00710 | reverse complement strand
CGACGCCATCGAGGCCGTGGGGACCACCCAGCAGCGCGCCGACCAGGCCATCACCGCCGTCGAGTCGACCCAGCGGCGCGCCGACGACGCCATCGAGGCCGTGGGGACCACCCAGCAGCGCGCCGACCAGGCCATCACCGCCGTCGAGTCGACCCAGCGGCGCGCCGACGACGCCATCGAGGCCGTGGGGACCACCCAGCAGCGCGCCGACGACGCCATCGAGGCCGTGGGGACCACCCAGAAGCGGGCCGACCAGGCCATCACCGCCGTCGAGCGGATCCAGCGGCGCGCCGACCAGGCGATCGCCGCTGTCGAGGACACCCACCAGCGGTCCGACGAGGCGATCACCGCCGTGCAGCGCACGCAGCAGCGCGCCGACGAGGCCATCACCGCCGTCGAGCGGATCCAGCAGCGCGCCGGCGAGGCGGTCGAGGCGGCCCACTCCGCCACCGACCGCGCGGGGGACACCGTCGGGCGGGCCGAGGACCTCGTCGGGCGGATCGACCCGCTGCTGGCCGGCTACGAGGAGCCGCTGGCCCGGCTCACGCCGAGCGTGCGCCGGCTCGCCGAGACCCTCGAGCCGCACGAGGTGGAGGCGCTGGTCACGCTCCTCGACCGGCTGCCCACCCTGGTCGACTCCCTGGACCAGACGGTGATCCCCGTCCTGACCTCGCTGCAGGGCGTCGGGACCGACGTGCACGATCTGGTCGACACCATGCAGGACCTGCGCCAGGTCGTGAAGGGCTTCCCCGGCTCCAAGCTGTTCCGCCGCCGCGGCGCCGAGGAGATCGCGGAGAACGACGACGAGGAGGCCCAGGAGCGGCTGAGCTCCTGAGCCTCCTCGGGGACCCGCCGGTCAGGTCTCGGTCGGGTAGCCGAGCGCGCGGGCGACGTCGCCGATCCGCTCGAAGGTCTGCCCCTCGGGCAGGCGCTCGAGCTCGGCGACCACCGCGTCGGGCGCGCGGTGGTCGAGCGCGGCCTCGACCAGGCCGGGACCGTCGGCCGGGAAGTCGGCCCGGACCAGCCACCGCGCGAGCTCGGCGCGGGCGACGACGGCGTCCTCCGTCATCCCGACCGGGACGCCGCCGACCAGCGTGCCCTCCGGGTCGGCGTCGATGTCCGGCTCGCCCTCGGCCACCGGCTCGACCTCGCGGAACTCCTCGGAACGCGTGGCGTGGTTGGCCTTGAGCATCCCCTGGATCTCGTGCTCGAGCTCCTCGTCGAGCCGCGGGTTGTGCTTGTTGCTGCGCGATGACGCCCCGGCGAAGCGGTCGTCGGTCTCGCTCACGGTGTCTCTCCTCTTCTGGTGCGGCTCACTTCTTCTCCAACGCGGACGGCTTGTGCACCGCCGTCTTGCCGCTCTTGTCGCTCTCGACCTCGTACTGCGGGTCGTCGGAGCTCGCCTTCACCTTCCGGCCGCCGGCCTCGGTCTCCTCGGTGATCTTCTTCGTCACCGTGCCCTCGGCCTTGCTGCCGTGGCTGTTCCAGGTGACGTGGTCACCCTTCTGGAAGTCGTCGGACACGAGCTCGCCCTCCGTCGGCGTCGACTGGTCCCTCCCCGGTGCCCCTCCCGTTCGGAGGGCACACATGGGCGGCGGCACGCCGGCGGTCGGCCCGCGCCGCGACGGAGATCACCCCGCCGCGCAGGTGCGCCACCCGATCAGGCAGTGCCAGGACGGCGGCGATCACGTAGCGTTGCCGGTGACGGGGCCCCGCCGGGCGAACCTGCTGCTGAGTGTCGAGCAGCGGTGACGCACAGTGATCCGGCACCGTCCTCGATCGCCGGCCCGGTCGACCCCATTCCCCCGGGGTCGGCCGGGTCGGCCCGCACCGGCACCCGGTCCCTACGCTCGCCGGCGTGACCGAGCCCGGCGATCCCCGCACCGTCGACGTCCTCACCGTCGTCTCCGTCACCGACCCCACTCCCTCGGTGCGGCGGGTCGTCCTCACCGGCACCCCGGACGCCGTCGCGGCCGCCGGGCCGACGGTCAACCTGCTGGTGCCCCGGGTGGGCGATCCCGCCCCGCGCTGGCCGGCCGTCGCCCGCGACGGCCGGGTCGTGTGGCCCGTCGGCTCGCACGGGGTGAGCCTGCGCAGCTACACCGCGCGGCGGCAGGACCCGCAGCGCGGCGAGGTGGAGATCGACTTCGTCCTGCACGGCGACGGCCCCGCCGCCGCCTGGGCCGGCGCCGCGGCCCCGGGGGCGCTGCTGGGCGTGGCCGGCGGCGGCCCGCTCGGTGACCGGCCGGCCGGCACCCTGCTGCTCGCCGGCGACGAGACGGCACTGCCGGCGATCAGCCGCATCCTCGCCGCGGCAGCCCCGGACACCGTCGGCACGGCGCTCCTCGAGGTGGCCGGCCCGGAGGAGGAGCAACCGCTCGCCGCGCCGCCGGGGATCGAGGTGCGCTGGCTGCACCGGGGGAGCACCCCGCCCGGGGAGAGCACGCTGCTGGCCGACGCCGTCGCCGCGCTGGAGCGCCCGGCCGGGGACGACCTGTTCGCCTGGGTCGCCGCCGAGTCCGCCGCCGTGCGGGCGGTGCGCGCCGACCTGCGCGGCCGCTGGGGGTTGTCCCGCGCGCAGCACCACGCGATCGGCTACTGGCGACGCGGCCGCGCGATGGCCCCCGCGGGCTGAGCGACCGCGGGGACGCCGGAGGGGCCGCGTCCAGCATCCTCACAGGTAGCCTCCAGGGCGGCCGCAGCAGCGCCGCACACCGTGGACAGCGTGACGACGGTGACCAGGCGTCCGACGGGAGATGTCGTGACGGGGACCCGAACGGCCCGGGGGTCGGCTCCCGAGGCCCGCCTCCTGGTGGTCGACGACGAGCCCAACATCCGCGAGCTGCTGTCGGCGAGCCTGCGCTACGCCGGCTTCGAGGTTGCGACGGCCTCCGACGGCCAGCAGGCGCTGGCGCTGGCGGCGTCCTTCCGCCCCGACCTGCTCGTCCTCGACGTCATGATGCCGGGGCTCGACGGCTTCGGGGTCGTCCGACGGCTGCGCGAGACCGGCCGGCGCACCCCGGTGCTGTTCCTCACCGCCCGCGACGCGGCCGAGGACAAGGTCTCCGGCCTGACCCTCGGCGGCGACGACTACGTCACCAAGCCCTTCAGCCTCGACGAGGTGCTCGCCCGGATCCGGGCGGTGCTGCGCCGCAGCACCGGCCAGCAGCGGGCGGCCGAGAGTCCCCGGCTGTCCTTCGCCGACATCGAGCTCGACGAGGAGTCGCACGAGGTCGTCAAGGCGGGCGAGGTCGTGAGCCTGTCCCCCACCGAGTTCAAGCTGCTGCGCTACCTCATGGCCAACGCCGGGCGGGTGCTGTCGAAGGCGCAGATCCTCGACCACGTGTGGAACTACGACTTCAACGGCGAGGCCAACGTCGTCGAGTCCTACATCTCCTACCTGCGGCGCAAGATCGACACGACCGAGCCGCGGCTGCTGCACACCATCCGCGGGGTCGGCTACACGCTCCGGCTGCCGCGCGGTTCGTGACCGGAGCGCCCCCCGGGAGCGACCGGGGAGCGGTGGACACCGTGCCCGGCGCCCCACCGGCGACCCGCGGCGGCCTCCGGCTGCCGCGGGTCCCGCTGCGGATCACGATCGTGGCGCTGCTGCTGGCGCTGGTCACCGTGGCCCTGATCGCCACCGGCCTGACGGCGACCTCCCTGCTCAAGCGCTACCTGGTCGAGCAGCAGGACGAGCAGCTGGCGAACCAGCTGCGCACGGCACGCGAGTCCCAGGACGTCGTCGCCTCCTGCCTGCTCGGCGGCCGGCAGCGCGTCATCACCTTCGGCTACCTGGCCTGCGCGGTGCCGGGTGAGGCCGCACCGATCGTCATCTCCGGCCCGCCCTCGGACGACGCCCTGCCCGACCTGAACGCCGCCCAGGTGGGCGCCATCGCCGCCGGGACCGACCGCGACGGGCGGCCCGGCGGCCCCGGCGGCCCGACCGCGTACACGGTGCGCTCCGTCGACGGCGACACCCTCTGGCGGGTGACCGCCGCGACGCTGCCCAGCGGGCTGGTCGTCGTCGTCGGCGGGGACCTCGACCGCGACGACCGGGTGATCGGCCGGCTGGTGGCCCTCGAGGTCGTCGTCGGCCTGGTGGTGCTCGTCGCCCTCGGCCTGGCCGGGTACGGGCTGGTGCGTCACAGCCTGCGCCCGCTGGCCGCCGTCGAGCGGACCGCGCAGGCCATCGCCGCCGGCGACCTCTCCCAGCGGGTGCCCGCCGGGGACGGCCACACGGAGGTGGGCCGGCTCTCGCAGGCCCTCAACGGCATGCTCGCCCGCATCGAGAGCTCGTTCCGCGCCCAGCAGGCCTCCGAGGAGCAGGCCCGGGCGTCCGAGGAGCGGATGCGCCGGTTCGTCGCCGACGCCAGTCACGAGCTGCGCACCCCGCTGACGTCGATCCGCGGGTTCGCCGAGCTGTACCGGCAGGGCGCCGTCGGCAGCCCCGCGGAGGTCGAGCGGCTGATGCAGCGGATCGAGAGCGAGGGCGCGCGCATGGGCGTGCTCGTCGAGGACCTGCTGCAGCTGGCGCGGCTGGACCAGCAGCGGCCGCTGGCGCTCACCCCGGTCGACCTGGCCGAGCTCGCCGGCGACGCGGTCCACGACGGGCGGGTGCTGCAGCCCGACCGGCCGCTCGCGCTGCACGTCGACGAGGCGATGACCGAGGTGCCGGTGGTGCTCGGCGACGAGGCCCGGCTGCGCCAGGTCGTGGGCAACCTGGTCACCAACGCGCTGGCGCACACGCCGGAGACGGCGCCGGTCACCGTCTCGATCAGCGAGGACACCAGCGGCGGCGGCGACCGGGTGGTCCTGCGCGTGGCCGACGAGGGCCCGGGCATGGCGCCGGAGGTGGCCGCGCGGGTGTTCGAGCGCTTCTACCGGGCCGACGCCTCGCGCAGCCGCGCCGCGGGCGGCACCGGCCTGGGCCTGTCGATCGTGGCGGCACTGGTGGCCGCGCACGGCGGGGACGTGTCCCTGGACACCGCCCCCGGACGCGGCTCGGTCTTCACCGTCCGGCTGCCCCGCTCGGGCCCCGACCTCGGCCGGGGCGGGGTCCCCGGGCAGGCGCCGGCACCGGCGGACGTACGGTCCGCGGGTGACCACTGACGCCGAGGGTGCCCCGTACGACCCCGACCTGATGGCGGCCGTCACCGACCTGGGGGACGCGCTGCGCGGGCTCGTGGAGGCCTCCGTGCGCACCACCGTCCCGGCCGGCGAGCTGCACGAGGTCGCCGCCGCGGTGCGCGCCGCCGCCGGACGGCTGGGGGCCTCGACCCGCCCGCCCACGCAGCTGCCGGCCCTCGACGACCCGGTGCGGTTCCGGCGGGTCTACAACCCGGTCACCGGCGTCGGCAGCGCGCTGGCCCCGCCGCTGGCGCTGCGCGAGGAGCCCGGCGGCGTCGTCGGCGAGGTCTCCTTCGGCCCGGCCTACGAGGGCCCGCCGGGCTACCTGCACGGCGGGGTCAGTGGGCTGGTCATGGACCAGGTGCTCGGCGCGGCCACCATCCGCGCGGGCCTGTGGGGCATGACCGCCCGGCTCGAGCTGGACTACCGCCGTCCGGTACCGCTGCACACCCCCGTCGTCTGCCGGGCCCGGGTCACCGAGGTCGGCGGCCGCAAGTCCGTCGTCACCGGCTCGATCGCCCCGGCCGACGACCCGGGCCGGCCGCTGGTCGAGGCGCGGGCGGTGTTCGTGCTGCCGCGGGAGGAGCTGCGGACGGCCTACTTCGCGCAGGTCACCGACGCCTCCGGCCGCCACGCCCCGCCGCAGCGGCCCACCGACGCGACCGCCCCGGCCCCCGACGGGGACCGGTGAGGGACGTCGAGGTCGCCGCTGCCGCGGCCCGGGCGGCGGCCGCCGTGCTGGTGGAGCTGCGCGCGGGGAGGCTGACCGGCCGCGAGCTCGGCGACGCCGGGGACGCGGCGGCGCAGGCGGCGATCACCGCGGTGCTGGCCGCGCACCGGCCCGACGACGTCGTCTTCAGCGAGGAGGCCGCCGACGACCGCAGCCGGCTGGAGGCGGGACGGGTGTGGATCGTCGACCCGCTCGACGGGACCCGCGAGTACGGCGAGACGGACCGGTCCGACTTCGCGGTGCACGTCGCGCTGTGGGCGTCCGGGCGGCTGAGCGCCGCCGCGGTGGCGCTGCCCGCCGTCGGCGAGGTGCTGGTCACCGACCCCGCGCCCGACCTCCCGGCCGTGCCCGCGCGGCCGCCGCGGATCGCGGTCAGCCGGACCCGCCCGCCGGCGCAGGCCGGGGCCGCCGCCGCGGCGGTCGGCGGCGAGCTGGTGCCCCTGGGCTCGGCCGGGTGGAAGACGACGGCGGTGGTGCGCGGCGAGGTCGACGCCTACGTGCACGCCGGGGGCATGTACCAGTGGGACTCCGCCGCCCCGGTCGCCGTCGCCCTGGCCGCGGGGCTGACCGCCGTCCGGCTCGACGGGTCGCCGCTGCGCTACAACGAGCCCGACCCGTCGCTGCCCGACCTGCTGGTCTGCCGCCCGGAGCTGGCCGCCGACCTCCTGGCCGCGGTCGGCTGACCCGCGTGGCGGACACTGGCGGGGTGACGATGACGACCGACCACCGGCTCACCCAGCTGGAGACGCTCGAGGCCGAGTCCATCCACGTCATCCGTGAGGTGGCCGCCGAGCTCGAGCGCCCGGTGCTGCTGTTCTCCGGCGGCAAGGACTCGATCGTCATGCTGGAGCTGGCCCGCAAGGCGTTCGCGCCGGCGCGGATCCCGTTCCCGGTGATGCACGTCGACACCGGGCTGAACTTCCCCGACGTCCTGGAGTTCCGGGACAAGCGGGTGGCCGAGCTCGGCGTGGAGCTCGTCGTCGCCTCCGTGCCCGACGCGATGGCGCGTGGTCTGGTCCGCGAGGAGCCCAACGGCTCGCGCAACCGGATCCAGACGCCGGTGCTGCTCGAGGCGGTCGAGGAGCACGGCTTCACCGCGCTGTTCGGCGGCGCCCGCCGCGACGAGGACAAGGCCCGCGCCAAGGAGCGGGTGTTCTCCTTCCGGGACGAGTTCGGCCAGTGGGACCCGAAGAACCAGCGGCCGGAGCTGTGGGACCTGTACAACGGGCGGATCCACCTCGGCGAGTCGATCCGCGTCTTCCCGCTGTCGAACTGGACCGAGCTCGACATCTGGCAGTACATCGCCCAGGAGCACATCGAGATCCCGTCGCTGTACCTCGCCCGGGAGCGGGAGGTCGTCGAGCGGCAGGGGATGCTCTACGCCGTCAACGAGTTCGTCCGGCCCCGCGAGGGCGAGCGGGTGTCCCGCGCCACGGTGCGCTACCGGACCGTGGGCGACGCCAACCTCACCGCGGCCGTGCGCTCGGAGGCGACGACGGTCGAGGAGGTCATCGCGGAGATCGCGGTGACCCGCATGACCGAGCGCGGCGCCACCCGCGGCGACGACCGGGTCAGCGACGCCGCGATGGAGGACCGGAAGAAGGAGGGCTACTTCTGACGGAGGACCCCGGTGCCCCCACGCCTTGCTCCGCTCGGCGCGGGCCCCTGCACCGGGGCCGTCCCATCCGCTCACCGGGGGGGGGGGGGGGGGGGGGGGGGGGGGGGGCGCCGCCCGGGGGGGGGGGGGGGGGGGGGGTGGGCCGGGGGGGGGGGGGGGGGGGGGCCGGCCGGGGGCGCCCCCCCCCGCGGC
>NZ_JBJGYX010000106.1:0-7693 GCF_054050195.1 Geodermatophilus sp. SYSU D00710 | reverse complement strand
CCGGCGAGCAGCCGGCCGGCGCCCCGCCGGGCCCGCCCACCCACGCATCGCCAGGGGAGCGCATGAGCGAGAACGAGACGGCCACCGGGGTCCCGGTGCAGGAGGTCGCGGCCGGCACCACGGCCGGCGACAGGGTCGGCGACGGCGACCTGTCGCGGCAGCTGGCGGAGCGGACCGAGGACCTGCAGCGGGTCACGGCCGAGTACGCCAACTACCGGCGGCGGGTCGACCGCGACCGCGCGCTGGTGGTCGACCAGGCGGCCGAGCGGTTCGCCGCCCAGCTGTTCCCGATCGTCGACGACATCGAGCGGGCCCGGGACCACGGCGACCTGACCGGCGCCTTCAAGGTCGTGGCCGACCGCGTCCTGGGGCTGCTCGACGGCCTGGGCGTCGAGGCCTTCGGCGTCGCCGGCGACCCGTTCGACCCGGCGCTGCACGAGGCCGTCCTGCACGACACGTCCGACGACGTGAGCGTGCCGACGGCGACGACGGTCCTGCGGCAGGGTTTCCGCCGCGGCGACCGGGTGCTGCGCACGGCGATGGTCGCGGTGAGCGACCCGTCCGGTGCAGCGGCCGCTCCGGCGGACCCGGCCACCGTGGACGCGGCCGCCGACGGTGCGCCGGGGGAGACCCCGGCCGCCGGTTGAGGGCTGCCGGCCGGTAGCGGAGACGCGAGGAGAGGAGGCGCCCGATGAGCACTCGGGACTTCATCGAGAAGGACTACTACAAGGCGCTGGGCGTCTCCCAGAACGCCGACGCCGCGGAGATCAAGAAGGCCTACCGGAAGCTGGCCCGGGACCTGCACCCGGACAAGAACCCCGGCAACGCCGACGCCGAGGCCCGGTTCAAGGACGTCTCCGAGGCCTACGACGTGCTCTCCGACCCCAAGCGGCGGAGCGAGTACGACGAGGCCCGGCGGCTGTTCGGGTCCGGCGGTGCCGGTGCCCGGGCCGGCTTCCCCGGTGGCTTCCCCGGAGCCGGAGGCGGCCAGCCCTTCGACCTCGGCGACCTGTTCGGGGCCGCGGGCAACGCCGGGCGGGCCGGGGCCGGAGGGCTCGGCGACCTGTTCGGCAACCTCTTCGGCGGCGGCGGGACGGCGGCCGGCTCGGCCCGGGCGCGCTCGCAGGCGGCGTCCGGGCCGGCCCGCGGCCAGGACGTCGAGACCGAGGCGACGCTGTCGTTCGACGAGGCCGTCCTCGGCGTGACCGTGCCGCTGCGGATGCAGAGCCCGGGCACCTGCCCCACCTGCGCCGGCAGCGGCGCGAAGCCGGGTACCAGCCCGCACACCTGCGAGGTCTGCGGCGGCGCCGGCGTCACCAGCCGCAGCCAGGGCGCGTTCGCCTTCTCCGAGCCGTGCCGCAACTGCCGCGGCACCGGCCAGGTGGTCGACGACCCGTGCCCCACCTGCGCGGGCAACGGCGTCACCACCCAGACCCGCACGATCACCGTGCGGATCCCGGCCGGCGTCCGGGACGGTCAGCGCATCCGGCTCGCCGGCAAGGGCGCACCTGGGCGGCGCGGCGGCCCGGCCGGCGACCTGTTCGTCGTGGTGCACGTCAGCGAGCACGAGCTGTTCGGCCGGAAGGGCGACGACCTCACCCTGGCCGTGCCGATCACCTTCCCCGAGGCGGTGCTCGGCACGACGCTCACCGTGCCCACCCTGGAGGGCAACGTCACCCTCAAGGTGCCCGCCGGCACCGCGAGCGGGCGCACGCTGCGGGTCCGGGGCCGGGGCGTCCCGGGGCGCGGCCGGTCCGGTGACCTGCTGGTCACCGTCGAGGTGGCCGTGCCGCAGCGGCTCTCGGGCGAGGCCGAGCGGGCGGTGAAGACCCTCGACGCCGAGCTCGGCGACCCGCGCCCGCAGATCACCGCGGCCGCGCAGGCCCGCAGTGCCGAACGGGGGAGCACCCGGTGAGCGCGCCGCACGCCGAGGAGCGCGAGCGCCGCGACGGCGCCCGCGCCGTCGCCGACGACGCGCCGGTCTTCGTGATCTCCGTGGCCGCCCAGCTGGCCGGCATGCACGCCCAGACGCTGCGCCAGTACGACCGGCTGGGTCTGGTGACCCCCGGCCGCACGCCCGGCGGCGGGCGGCGCTACAGCCCCCGCGACGTCGCGCTGCTGCGGGAGGTCCAGCGCCTCTCCCAGGAGGACGGCGTCAACCTCGCCGGCATCAAGCGGATCATCGACCTGGAGTCCCAGGTCGAGGCCCTGCAGCAGCGGGTGCACGAGCTGATCGGCGAGCTCGAGGAGGCCGAGCGCCGCCGGGCGGCCGCCGAGACCGCGGTGCACGGCTCCTTCGCCGGCTCCTACACCCGGGCCGACCTCGTCCCGATCCGGCAGGCCACCTCCGCGCTGGTCGTCTGGCGGCCCCGGGAGACCCGGTGAGCGGGAACCCCGCGCGGGGCGCCGTCGTCGAGGGGGACGTGGGCGACGCCGGCGCGGCGCAGCACGAGTCCTTCGTGCGGCTGGAACGCGAGATCGGCCTGCTCCTGCGCCGCTCCCGCGCCATCTCCGCCCGGCTGGCCCGCGAGCTGCACCCCGACCTGGACGGCGCGGCCTACGGCCTGCTGGCCCTGCTCGCCGACACCGGCCCGCTGCGCGCCAGCGACCTGGTCGCCCGGCTCGGCCTGGACAAGAGCACGGTGAGCCGGCAGGTGGCGTCGCTGGTGGCGCTCGGGATGGTCGACCGCGAGCCCGACCCGGGCGATGGTCGGGCCCAGGTGCTGCGCCCGTCGGCCGAGGGCGCGGAGCGGCTGTCCCGCATCCGCGATGCGCGCCGCGCGCGCTGGGAGGCCGACCTCTCCGGCTGGCCCGCCGACGACGTCGCCACCCTCGCCGAGCTGCTGGCCCGGCTCAACCGGCTGGGCGAGGCCCGCGAGGAGCAGAGCGCGACCGGCCTCTGACCCCGGCCCGACGACCCGCCCGACGGCGCCCGGACCACACGGTCCGGGCGCCGTCGGCTCTGGTGCAGCTCAGGACTCCAGCGCGGCGTCCAGGGTGATCTCGTCGACGCCGGCGAGGGCCTTGCTCACCGGGCAGCCGACCTTGGCCGCCTGGGCGGCCTTCTCGAAGCCGTCGGCGTCGAGGCCGTCGACCTCACCGCGGACGGTCAGCGCGATCCGCGTGATGTGCGGCGCGCCGTCCTTCTGGCCCAGCGTCACGTCGGCGCTGATCTCCAGCGACTGCGGGGTGCCCCCCGCCTTGCCGATCTCGTTGGACAGCGCCATCGCGAAGCAGGCCGAGTGCGCCGCGGCGACGAGCTCCTCCGGGCTGGTCGTGCCGCCGGCGTCGTCGGCCGCGCGCTTGGGGAAGTTGACCTCGAAGGTGCCGACCTTCGAACTGGACAGCTCGACCTGACCCGACCCCTGCTGGAGGGTGCCGTTCCAGGCGGTGCGTGCGGTACGGGTGGGCATGACGGCCTTCCGGGACGGGGGTGCCGGCGGCTCTGGCCGGCGTCGGACCCCGCGCCCCTACCCCGGCGGACGGCGAGCGACCCGCCGGACCGTCAGCTCCCGCGGGGCGCCTCGGTGACCCGGCTGGTGAGCACGTTGAGCGTCTGCTTGAGGTCGGAGAACTGGTCGGCGTCGAGCCGGAGCGCGCAGATCATGTCCTGCGAGATGGCGTAGGCCCGGTCGCGCAGCGCCCGCCCGGCGTCGGTGAGGGCGATGGCCACCGAGCGCTCGTCCTCCACGCGGCGGTGACGGGTGACCAGGCCGGCGGCGGTCAGCCGCTTGAGCAGCGGGGACAGCGTGCCGCTGTCGAGGGCCAGCCGCTGGCCGAGCTGGCCGACGGTCTGCTGGTCCTCCTCCCAGAGCAGCATCATGACCAGGTACTGCGGGTAGGTGAGGCCGAGCTCCTCGAGCATCGGCCGGTACCGGGCCGTCATCGCTCGTGACGCCGCGTAGAGCGCGAAGCACAGCTGGTCGTCCAGAGCGACGCTCGGGGCCGGGAGGCGGTCCCCCACGCTCGTCTGTTCCATGCGTCGAGTGTAGGGACACATAGGTCGCGCGGCATCAGGTTGTGACCGGTCCGCGGCTCCCGGGGCGCACCGTCCGGCCACCGGACTTGAGCGGAACAGACTCAACCTCTCGGCCGTTGCACAGCTCGACACGCCGATCCGCCGGGAGCCGTCCCGGCGACTCCGCCGAGAGGACGATCCGCAGCCACCATGGAGAGCAAGCTGACCACCCGTTCGCAGGAGGCGTTCGCGGCCGCCCAGCGGCTGGCGGTCGACCGCGGGCAGGCCGCCCTCGAGCCCCTGCACCTGCTCGTCGCCCTGCTGCAGCAGACCGACGGCATCGCCGGCCCCCTGCTGTCCGCGGTCGGGGCCGACCCGTCCGAGGTGCGCGCCAAGGCCGAGGCCGCGCTGCGCCGCATGCCCAGCGTCAGCGGCGCCACCGTCGCGGCTCCCTCGCCCTCGCGCGAGCTGCTGCGGGTGGTCAACGCCGCCGGGGAGCAGGCCAGCGCGCTGGGCGACGAGTACGTCTCCACCGAGCACCTGCTGGTCGGCCTGGCCGGCTCCGAGGGCGAGGCCGGATCGATGCTCACCAGCGCCGGTGCCACCCGGGACGCGCTGCTGGCGGCGTTCCGGACCGTCCGCGGCAACCGCAAGGTCACCACCGCCGACCCGGAGAGCACGTTCCAGGCGCTGGAGAAGTACGCCGTCGACCTCACCGAGCGCGCGCGGGACGGCAAGATCGACCCGGTCATCGGCCGGGACACCGAGATCCGCCGCGTCGTGCAGGTGCTCTCCCGGCGCACCAAGAACAACCCGGTCCTCATCGGCGAGCCCGGCGTCGGCAAGACCGCGATCGTCGAGGGCCTGGCCCAGCGGATCGTGGCCGGCGACGTCCCGGAGAGCCTCAAGGGCAAGCGGCTGATGGCGCTGGACCTGGCCAGCATGGTCGCCGGCGCCAAGTACCGCGGCGAGTTCGAGGAGCGGCTCAAGGCCGTCCTGCACGAGATCGCCGAGTCCGAGGGCGAGGTCGTCACCTTCATCGACGAGCTGCACACCATCGTCGGCGCCGGTGCCACCGGCGACTCGGCCATGGACGCCGGCAACATGATCAAGCCGATGCTCGCCCGCGGTGAGCTGCGCATGGTCGGCGCGACGACCCTCGACGAGTACCGGGAGCACATCGAGAAGGACCCCGCGCTCGAGCGCCGCTTCCAGCAGGTGTTCGTCGGCGAGCCCTCGGTCGAGGACACCATCGGCATCCTGCGCGGCCTCAAGGAGCGCTACGAGGTCCACCACGGCGTGCGCATCACCGACGGCGCGATCGTCGCCGCCGCCACGCTGTCGGACCGGTACGTCACGGCCCGGTTCCTGCCGGACAAGGCCATCGACCTGGTCGACGAGGCCGCCAGCCGGCTGCGCATGGAGATCGACAGCCGGCCGGTCGAGGTCGACGAGGTCGAGCGCGCCGTGCGCCGCATGGAGATCGAGGAGATGGCGCTGGCCAAGGAGGAGGACCCCTCCTCGCAGGACCGGCTGGCCGCCCTCCGGGCCGACCTGGCCGACCGGCGCCAGCAGCTCGACGAGCTGACCGCCCGGTGGCAGCAGGACAAGTCGGCGATCGAGCGGATCCAGCGGATCAAGGAGGAGCTGGAGACGGTCCGCACCGAGGCCGAGCGCGCCGAGCGCGACGGCGCCCTCGCCCGCGCCGCGGAGCTGCGCTACGGCCGGCTGCCGGAGCTGGAGCGCTCGCTGGCCGCGGCCGAGGAGTCGGTGCAGACCGGCGAGTCGATGCTCAAGGAGGAGGTCGGCCCCGACGACATCGCCGAGGTCGTGCAGGCGTGGACCGGCATCCCCGCCGGCCGGCTGCTCGAGGGCGAGACGGCGAAGCTGCTGCGGATGGAGGAGGAGCTCGGCCGGCGGGTCGTCGGCCAGCCCGACGCCGTCCGGGCGGTGTCCGACGCCGTCCGCCGCGCCCGGTCGGGCATCGCCGACCCCGACCGGCCCACCGGGTCCTTCCTCTTCCTCGGTCCCACCGGCGTCGGCAAGACCGAGCTGGCCAAGGCGCTGGCGGAGTTCCTGTTCGACGACGAGCGGGCGATGGTCCGCATCGACATGAGCGAGTACTCCGAGAAGCACTCGGTGGCCCGGCTCGTCGGTGCCCCTCCGGGCTACGTCGGCTACGAGGCCGGCGGCCAGCTCACCGAGGCGGTCCGGCGGCGGCCCTACACCGTGGTGCTCCTCGACGAGGTCGAGAAGGCCCACCCCGACGTCTTCGACGTGCTGCTGCAGGTGCTCGACGACGGCCGGCTCACCGACGGGCAGGGGCGGACGGTCGACTTCCGCAACACCATCCTGATCCTGACGTCGAACCTCGGCTCCCAGGTCATCGCCGACCAGTCGCTGCCCGAGGAGGCGCGGCGCGCGGCGGTCATGGACGTCGTCCGGTCGCACTTCAAGCCGGAGTTCCTCAACCGCCTCGACGACGTCGTGGTGTTCCGGGCGCTGGGCAGCGAGGAGCTGGCCGGGATCGTCGACATCCAGGTGGGCGTGCTCGCCCGCCGGCTGGCCGCGCGCCGGCTGACGCTGACCGTCACCGACGCCGCCCGCGAGTGGCTGGCGCTCAACGGGTTCGACCCCGTCTACGGCGCCCGCCCGCTGCGGCGGCTGGTGCAGTCGGCGATCGGTGACCCGCTGGCCCGGGCGCTGCTGTCCGGCGAGATCCGCGACGGCGACGGCGTCGTCGTCGACTGGGCGGCCGACCTGGCCGGGGCCGAGGCCGACACCGGGCTGACCATCACCCGCGCGTGAAGAAGGACCCCGGCGCCCCCGGGACGCGCTCCGCGCGCCCCGGGGCCCTGCGACGGGGCCGTTCCAGCACCTCACCGGGCCCGCCGGCCTCCCTCCGGGGAGGGCGGCGGGCCTGTCGTGTCCCGGGTGCTGGTCCGGCGTCGGCCGGTCGACCATCATGCCGCGAGCACCGACACAGAGGAGACGCACCGCGATGACCGCAGGACAGGGCCCAGGACCGCAGGGCTGGGAGCCGCCCCCGGGCCAGCCGCCGTACGGCCAGACCCCCTACGGCCAGGCGCCGTACGGGCAGAACCCCTACGGCGGCTACGGCTCGGCACCGGCCGCGCCGGACTCGTGGGGCGCCCCGGCGCCGGTCGAGCGACCCCAGGCGGTCAAGCTGGGCATCGGCGCGTGGCTGACCAGCACCCTGCTGGGCGTCCTCGGCGCGATCGTGACCTTCGCCCAGTTCGACCAGCTCGTCGACCAGGCCCTGATCGACCAGGGGCTCGACCCGGCCGACTACAGCGACCTCGGCGACGCCACCACCGCCGGGGTGGTGACCCTCGGCATCGTCTTCACGCTGGTCTTCGTGGGGCTGCAGCTGCTGTTCATCTGGTTCGCCTGGCAGGGCCGCAACTGGGCCCGGATCGTGCTGTGGGTCCTCGGCGGGCTCGCGGTCCTCTCGGGCCTGGTCGGGCTGGCCGGCGGGGCGGTCGGCACCAGCGGCCTGCTCACCACGCTGTCGCTGATCCAGACCCTGCTCATCGTCGTGGGGATCGTCGCGCTGGCGGCCAAGCCGGCCAACGAGTGGTACCGCTACCGCCGCTGGGCCCGCGCGAGCGGCCGCTGACCACCGGCGCCGGGCCCGGGGGGGCGCCCCGCGCGGGGCGGGGGCCGGGGGGGGGGCTGGCGCGCCGCCCCCCCGGCGCGGGGGGCGGGGGGGCC
>NZ_JBJGYX010000105.1:0-7714 GCF_054050195.1 Geodermatophilus sp. SYSU D00710 | reverse complement strand
CGGGGGCGCGCGGGGGGCGAGCGGCGGCGCCGCCCGCCCCCCCCCCCCCCGCCCCCCCCGGCGCCCCGGCCCCCCCCCCCCCCCCCCCCCCCCCCCCGGGCCGCCGGGCGCGACCCGGGGTCGGTGACCCTGCTCGCGATCAGCAAGACCGTGCCGGCCGACGACGTCCGCGCCCTCGCCGCGCTGGGCCAGACGGCGTTCGGCGAGAACCGCGCGCAGGAGCTCACCGCCAAGGTCGCCGCGCTCGCCGACCTGCCGCTCGAGTGGCACTTCGTCGGCCAGTTGCAGCGCAACAAGGCGGCGGCGGTGGCCCGCACCGGCGCCGTCGTCCACTCCCTCGACCGGGCGCCCCTGGCCCGCGCCCTGGCCCGGGCGGGGGAGGATCGTGGCCGCGCCGTCGACGTCTTCGTACAGGTCGACCTGGGCGGCGCGGCGGGGGAGCTGGCCGAGCGCGGCGGCGCCGCACCCGACGACGTCCCCCGGCTGGCCGAGGAGGTCGCCGCCCTCCCGGGCCTGCGGCTGCGCGGGCTGATGGCCGTCGCCCCGCGGGACGAGCCGCCGGGCCCGGCCTTCGCCCGGCTGGCCGCCCTCGCCGAGCGCCTGCGCGCCGACCACCCCGCCGCCACCGAGCTGTCGGCCGGCATGAGCGGCGACCTCGAGGAGGCCGTCGCAGCCGGCGCCACTATCGTGCGTGTCGGAACCGCGCTCTTCGGCTCCCGGCCCCTAACCTCGCCCCGAGTCACACGAGTCACAGGGGTCCCACCCGGGTCCCCGGAGGAGGTCTGATGGCCGGGGCCATGCGGAAGATGGGCATCTACCTCGGACTCGTCGAGGACGACGACGCCCGCGCCTACGGGCGCTACGACGCCCGCCCGGCCGACCACCCCGACCGGTACGACGACGGCCGTTACGACGACCGCTACGACGAGGAGCGCTACGACGATCGCCGGGCCGGCCGGTACGAGGGCCGCTACGACGAGCGCTCCGCCGACCGCTACTCCTCCGACGGGCGCGGGGAGGCCGGCTACGGCGGCTACGACTCCCTGACCGGCGACCCCGCCTACGACGAACGCTACGACCGCCGCTACGACGACGAGCGCTTCGACGAGCGCGCCGAGCCGCGTGCGGCCGAGTCGCGGGGCCACGAGTCGCGCGGTGCCGAACCGCGCGGCCACGAGCCCGCGGGCGGGGCCGAGCCGGCCCTGCCGCGCCGCGGCGCCACCCGGCTGGGGCTGGCCACGCCGGTGGCCTCCTCGGGCCCGGTGCCGGCCTCCGCCGAGTCCCGGCTGCCGGGCCCGTCCGGTGCCGCCGGGCCGCGCCTGGGCGCCGTCGGCGGCCCGGGCGGTGGCGCGGTCGGTGCAGGCGCCGTCAGCGGCTCCGGCCCGGCGGCCGCCGCGGGCCTGGCCGCCCGCGAGCCGGTCGCGGCGGCGGAGCCCGCGCCCGCCCCCGCTCCCGCGAAGCAGCCCTACCGGATCACCACGATGAGCCCCAAGACCTACAACGAGGCGCGGGCCATCGGCGAGGCCTTCCGCGAGGGCAGCCCGGTCATCATGAACCTCACCGAGCTCGACCACGCCGACGCGCGGAGGCTCGTGGACTTCGCAGCAGGACTGATCTTCGGCCTGCGCGGTAGCATCGAGCCCGTCACGGCCAAGGTGTTCCTGCTCAGCCCGAGGGACGTCGACGTGACGGCCGAGGACAAGGCCCGGATCCGCGAAGGCGGGTTCTTCGCCCAGTCCTGAGGTCGTCGGCCGGGGCGCTGGAGCGCAGGCGAACACGGCACCCGCGGGTGCCCCGGGACGAGCGAGGACAGTGGCTCTCTTCTGGCAGATCGTGTCGTCGGTCCTGCTCGTCTTCCTCATCCTGCTGTTCGCGCGTTTCGTCGTGGACTGGGTGATGGTCCTGGCGCGCAGCTGGCGCCCGTCGGGCTTCGTGGCCGCGGGTCTCGAGGTCGTCTACGCGACCACCGACCCCCCGCTGAAGGCCATCCGCAAGGTGATCCCGCCGTTGAACCTGGGGTCGATCCGTCTCGACCTCGCGTTCATGGTCTTATTGATCGCCGTGTACATCCTGCGGAGCATCACGTCTGGTCTCGCCCTCACCGCGTGACCACCGCTCACGCGGTCCGCGTGTGATCGACCCGACCCCGTCCCCGCCGTCCGACCCGAGGTGAGCCCCTTGCCACTCACGCCAGCCGACGTGCACAACGTCGTCTTCAAGAAGCCGCCGATCGGGAAGCGTGGCTACGACGAGGACGAGGTCGACGCGTTCCTCGACGTGGTGGAGGCCGAGCTCGCTCGGCTGATCGAGGAGAACAACGAGCTGCGCTCCGGCTCGAGCACCGGCCGGGTCCCCGCCCAGCAGGCCGCCCCGGAGCCGCCGCCCGCGCCGGCCCCGCCGCCGCAGCCGGTGTCCCGCGAGGACGACACCACCCGCGCCTCCCGGATGCTGGCGCTGGCGTCGGAGACCGCCGACCGCTACGTCAACGAGGCCAAGGCGCAGGCCGACCAGATGGTCTCCAGCGCCAAGGCGACCAGCGACCGGCTGCTGACCGACGCCCGCGCCAAGAGCGAGCAGATGGTCAACGAGGCCAAGCTGCGCGCCGACTCGATGGTCAACGACGCCCGCACGCGCGCCGACACGATGGAGCGCGAGGCCCGGGCCAAGGCCGCCGCCCTCGACCAGGACGCCGAGCGGCGGCACCGCGAGGTCATGGGCGGTCTGGAGGAGAAGCGCGCCAACCTCGAGCGCAAGATCGAGGAGCTGCGCACCTTCGAGCGCGAGTACCGCACGCGGTTCCGCTCCTACCTCGAGTCGCACCTGCGCGACCTCGACAGCCGCGGCTCGGCCGAGCCGTCGTCGGCCAGCCGGCAGACGCAGCACGCGACCGCCTGAGGGCGTACGCGGCCCTCGCCGCCCTGACGACCGGTCCCCGTCCCGCCACCCGGCGGGGCGGGGACTGCTGCGTCGGCTCCCCGTGACGCACCGGCGGCGCTCGCCGTGGCTGGCAGCGGTCACCGGTGCGGCCGTCGGGCTGCTCGGTGGCCTGGTGGGGCTGGGTGGCGCCGAGTTCCGGCTGCCGCTGCTGCTGGGCCTGTTCGCGTTCGCGGCCCTGCCGGGCGTCATCGTCAACAAGGCACTGAGCCTGACGGTGGTCGTCGCGGCCATCCCGAGCCGGCTGGGCGCGGTCCCGTCCGACCAGCTGGCCGCGCACGGGATCGTCGCCGCGAGCCTGCTGGCGGGCAGCCTGCCGGGGGCGTGGACGGGAGCGGCCTGGGCCACGCGGATGCGCGCCGCCACCCTGTACCGGGTCCTGGCGCTCCTGCTCGTCGCCATCGCGGCGGTGTTCGCCGCCCACCACCTGGGCCGGCTGCCGCACCCGGACCTGCCGACCGCCGCCCAGGCCGGCGCCGGTGTCGTCGCCGGGTTCGGCATCGGCGTGGTCGCCGCGCTGATGGGCGTGGCCGGCGGCGAGCTGCTGGTGCCGGTCATCACGGTGCTGTTCGCCGTCGACGTCAAGGTCGCCGGCAGCCTGTCGCTGCTGGTGTCGCTGCCGACCATGCTGATCGGGTTCGCCCGGTACAGCCGGTCCCAGGCGTTCGCCGTGCTGCGGCAGGACGGCCGGTTCGTCGCGGCGATGGCGGCCGGCTCGGTGGCCGGAGCGGTGGCCGGTGGACTGCTGCTCGGCGTCGTGCCGACGGCGGTCCTGGTGCCCGCGGTGGTCGTGCTGCTGCTCGCCAGCGCGGTCGAGGTCTGGCGGCACGCCCGTCCCGCGGGCGCGCGGGTCCCGAGAACGGAACCGGCCCCCTGAGCCCTCCGGGGAGGGCTCAGGGGGCCGGATGCGTCCGAGCGGTGGGGCCTCAGCCCTTGACGCTGCCGGCGAGCAGGCCCCGGACGAAGTAGCGCTGCAGGCTCAGGAACACCAGCAGCGGCAGCACGATGGACACGAAGGCACCGGCGGCCAGCAGGTACCAGTCCGACCCCCGGGTGCCGGCCAGCTCGGCCACCCGCACGGTCAGCGGGACGACGTCGGGGGCGCCGCCGGCGAAGGTCAGCGCGACCAGCAGGTCGTTCCACACCCACAGGAACTGGAAGACGCCGAACGCGGCGATCGCCGGGGTGAGCAGCGGCAGCAGCACCTGGAAGAAGATCTTCACGTGGCCGGCGCCGTCCATGCGGGCGGCCTCCACCAGCGAGGCCGGGATCTCCTTCATGAAGTTGTGCAGCAGGAAGATCGCCAGCGGCAGCGCGAAGATCGAGTGCGACAGCCAGATGGTCCAGAAGGACCCGTTGAGGCCGGTGTCGACGTACAGGCTGAGCAGCGGGATGAGCGTGACCTGGATCGGGACCACCTGCAGCGCGAAGACCGCGATGAACAGGATGTTGCGGCCCGGGAACTTGATCCAGGCGAACGCGTAGGCCGCCAGCAGCGCCAGGCTGATCGGGATGATCACCGCCGGCAGGGTGATGACGAGCGAGTTGAGGAACAGCGTGGCGAAGTTCGTCCCGCCGTAGAGGACCTCGTTGTAGTTGTCGAGGGTGAACTGCGGGTCGGTGAAGAACGTCCACCAGCCCGACCGGCGGATGTCGAGCTCCGGCCGGAAGGAGGTGATGAGCAGGCCGAGCGTCGGGATGGTCCACAACACCGCGATGACCAGCGCGATGATCGATGCGGCGGGGGAGCTGAGCCGGTTCTTGGCGGCCACCGCGCGGCGCTCGGTGCGGGTGAGCCGGCGCTCGTCCGGGGGGACGGGCGCCATGACCGGGGTGGTCGTGGTCATCGGATCTCCTCCGCGAGGCGCAGCTGACGGACGTTGTAGGCGATGATCGGGATGACCAGCACGAACAGGAGGACCGCCAGTGCCGCGCCGAGCCCGAAGTTGAACTGCCGGAAGGACTGGGCGTAGAACTCGTTGGCCACGACGCTGGTGTTGAAGTTGCCGCCGGTCATCGTCCGCACGATGTCGAAGACCTTCAGCGTCACGATCGCCACCGTCGTGAGCACGACGACCAGGGCCGGACGGATGCTGGGCACGGTGACGTAGCGGAACATCTGGATCCCGCTGACGCCGTCGAGCCGGGCGGCCTCGACGATGTCGTCGGGGATGGCCTTGATGGCCGCCGACAGCACGGTCATGGCGAAGCCCGCCTGGATCCAGATCATGACCACGATCAGGTACACCGTGTTGGCCGGGGCGTTGAGCAGGAACTGCTGCGGCTCCAGGCCGAACAGCACCAGGATCTGGTTCAACAGACCGATCTGGTTCACCCCGGGCTGGTCGGGGCGGTACTCGTAGACGAACTTCCAGATGACGCCGGCACCGACCATGGAGATCGCCATGGGGAGGAACACCAGCGCCTTGGCCAGCGACTCGAACCGGGTGCGGTCGACGAGGTAGGCGTAGACCAGGCCGAGACCGGTGGTCACCAGCGGGACCAGGACCACCCACAGCAGCGTGTTGAGCAGGACGGTCTGGAAGTTGTCCTCGGTGAACACCGTCGCGTAGTTGTCCAGGCCGACGAACTCCGAGCCGTCCCGGTTGTAGAACGACCCGCGGACGGTCTCGAGGGCCGGGTAGACGAGACCGACCGCCAGCAGCAGCAGCGTCGGTCCGACGAAGCCGGCCGCCACCACCCAGTTGGGCACCCGCTTGGGCCGGTCGACCGCGAACAGGATCACTCCCATCACGGCCGCGAACAGGAGGATGGCGAACACCATCAGGGCGATCTTGTGCCCCGTGGTGGTCGCGTCCAGGAACCACTGCACCGCAGACGACCTCTCCTCGGCAACGGAACGCCGGGGGGACCGGCGCGGCGGTCCCCCCGGCCTCCGGGGGTGGTGGGACGGACGGTCCCGGTCAGCCGGGGAGGCCGACCGGGACCGCGGTGGTCAGGACGTCGGCCAGGCGTTCTCGACGTCGGTGAGGACCTGCTCGGTCGGCTTGTCGGTCGCGATCCAGTTGGTCAGCTCGGTCCACAGGGCACCGGCGCCGACCTCACCCGGCATCAGGTCCGAGCCGTCGAACCGGAAGGTCGCGTTCGGGTCCTGGAACTGCTCGGCCGCCAGCTGGTCGATCGGCGAGGTCAGGTTCTCGACGTCGAGACCGGTGTTGGCGCTGACCCAGCCCGGGCCGGAGACCTGGGCCTTGATGTTGGCCCACTCCGGGGAGGAGAGGTAGGTCTGGAACGCCTGGGTGGCCGGCTCGTCGTTGAACGCCGCGGTGAACTCGCCACCGCCGAGGACCGGGGCGGTGTCACCCTCGATGGGCGGCAGCGGGAAGGCGAAGATGTCGCCCTCCTCGGAGATGTCGGTGCCCTCCGGCCAGTTGGCCTGGTAGAAGGACGCCTGGCGGTGCATGAAGCAGCTGCCGTCGAGGATGGGCAGGCCCGCGTCGGTGAACTCGGTCGTCGCGATCGACTGCACCTCGCCCAGACCGCCGTTGACGTAGTCGGCGTTCTTGAGGATGCCGCCGACGGTGTCGAGCGCCTCGACGATCTGCGGGTCGTTGAACGGGATCTCGTGGTTGACCCACTGGTCGTAGACATCGGGGCCGGCGGTGCGCAGGACGACGTCCTCGAGCCAGTCGGTGGCCGGCCAGCCGGTGGCGTCACCGGAGCCGATGCCCACGCACCACGGCTTGGCGCCGGACTCGGCGATCTGGTCGGACAGGGCGACCATCTCGTCCCAGGTCTGCGGGACCTCGTAGCCGGCGTCGGCGAAGGCCGACGGCGAGTACCAGACGAAGGACTTGGCGTTGGCGCCCAGCGGGGCGGCGTAGAACTCGCCGTCGACGCTGCCGTAGTTCTTCCAGCTCTCGTCCCAGTACTCGTCGACGTTGGCCTCGACCTGGCTCGGCGCCGGCACGACCGCACCGGCGGCCACGAGGTTGGCCAGCAGACCCGGCTGCGGGACGAACGCGATGTCGGGGGCGTTGCCGCTCTGGACGCGCACGACGAGCTGGGCCTCGAACTCGCGGGACCCCTCGTACTGCACGTCGACGCCGGTGCACTCCTCGAAGGGGACGTAGGAGTCGATGTGCGGCTGGTCCTCGGGGTCGACGATCGAGGTGTAGACGCTGACCGTCTCGCCCTCCAGGTCGCCGAACTCCTCGTAGGGGGCGCAGTCGATGCTCAGGTCGGAGGCCGCGGCCTCGCCGTCGCCGCCGCCCCCGCTGGTCTCGCTGGCACCGCAGCCGGCGAGCACCAGCGCCACACCCAGGCCGCCGGCCAGCGCCGTGGAGCGCCGGCCTCTCGAGCGCATGCTCATGTACTTCCCTTCGGGTTGCTGCGGCGTCCTCGCCGCACTGCGTCATCGCAGACGGGCATCCCGGCACCAGGGGCCGGTCGCCACGCTCGCCCGGGGACGATAAGCGGCGCGGAGGTCGGTTTCGCGCAACAGTGTTGAAACCGTTATGGAAGGGCGTCCCGGCTCATCCGGACGGGTCGTTCCGGAATGTCCGCAGGTCGGCGCCGGTGCCCGTGTCCGTGCCCCGGACGGGTAGCGCGAGGGTGCCACCATGGTCCCGGGACCAGTCGCGTGCCAGAGTGGAGTGCTCTGCACCGGCGCAGAACGGAAGTCGAAGGGACCTCATGGCCGCCATCACCTACGACCACGCGACGTTGACCTATCCCGGTGCCACCGCACCGTCGGTGAGCGGGCTGGACCTGGACGTCGCCGACGGGGAGTTCCTGGTCCTGGTCGGCCCCTCGGGCA
>NZ_JBJGYX010000104.1:0-7775 GCF_054050195.1 Geodermatophilus sp. SYSU D00710 | reverse complement strand
CCCCCCCCCCCCCCCCCCCCCCCCCCCCCCCCCCCCCCCCCCCCCCCCCCCCCCCCGCCCCCCCCCCCCCCCCCCCCCCCCCCCCCCCCCCCCCCGGACCCTCCCCAGCGGCGACCCGCTGGTGACCTTCCGTCTCGTCGTGCGCCGACCCGAGCCGCGGGCCCGCGGGTCCTCGGTCGACGTGCTGACCTGCATCACCTACGACCGCGGCCTGCAGCGGCGGGTGGCCGCCTGGGAGGCGGGCGACGTCGTCGAGGTGGAGGGCGCGCGGCAACGGCGGTTCTGGCGCACCGGCCAGGGCACCGTGTCGGTGTGCGAGGTGAACTGCCGGCGTGGCCGCAAGGTCCCGCGGTCAGGAGCCCCGGGGACGGTGCGGACGGCGTGAGGAGCCCGGAGGCGGCGCGGTCCTCAGCCGGCGTGCGGCCGCAGCACCAGGCCGGTGCGCGGCTTGGGCACGAACAGCGTCGACTTGCGCGGCATCCGCGCCCCGGCACGGGCGACCGCGGCGACGTCGGCGGGGGAGGGTGGCCGCAGCAGCACCGCCACCCCGGCCCGTGCGCCGGCCAGTCGCACCGCCTCGGGGAGGTCGTGCGCCACCAGCAGAGAGCCCGGGTCGTCGGCGCGGCCCCACAGCGCGGTCACCAGGCCGGCCGTGGCGAGCACGACGTCGAGCCGCCGCCAGGACGGGGGCGCCTCGGCCGGCACCGTGGCGCGGACCTCCGGCGTGGGGTCGGACAGGCGCAGCAGGCGCCGGCCGTCGGTGACCAGGAAGCCGTCGTCGAGCGTTCCCAGCAGCGGCCGGGCCGCCGCGGCGACGGCGAGCGGGTCCGCCTCCGCGGGCACCTCGGTCACCGTGAAGCCGCGCGCGGCGGCCTCCCCGGCGTGCTGCAGCGTCAGGTCGGGAACGACCCGGTGGATCGGCTCGACACGCAGCCCGCCGGCGCCCATCGGGGTGAGCAGCGCCAGGATCCGGCAGTCGCCCTGGCAGTCGCCCCGGGGATGGGTGCGGTGCAGCGCCTGGGCGGCGGCGTAGCGGTGGTGCCCGTCGGCGATGACCGCACCGGTGCGGGCGAGAGCCTCCTGCAGGCGCCCCAGGACGTCCGGGTCGGTCACCCGCCACAGCCGGTGGGCGACCCCGTCGGCGTCGACGACCTCGAGGTCCGGGGCGCCGGCGCCGGCCGCGGCGGTCAGCGCGGCGACCTCCGGCTCGGTGTCGTGCGCGAGGACGATCGGCTCGAGGTCGGTGGCCGTCGCCGCCAGCAACGCCCGGCGGCCCTCCACGGCCGCGGGGAAGGTGTCCTCGTGCGGCAGCACCGCCCGCCCGCCCGACCCGGCGACCGCGACCGCCCCGAGCCAGCCGACCGTCGGCGGTCCCTCGGCCGGTCGCATCTCGTAGCGCCACATCGCCGGGCGGTCGTCGAGCACCAGGACCCCGGCGCGCTCCCACGCGTGCAGCGTCCCGGCGGCGCGGGCCGCGACGTCGCCGGCCGCCGCCGGACCGGTCGCACCGGCGGTACCCGGTCCGGACGTGCCCCCGGGGAGGATCAGGCGGACGATGTTGTGCGGGTCGGCGGCAGCCAGCCGCTCGGCGCCGTCCGGGGTCACCAGGTCGTACGCCGGCGAGCTCACGCGGGCCAGGTGCCCCGGGTCCCGCTGGCGGTAGGTGAGGGCCCGGAAGGGCCGGACGTCGAGCCCCGTCGCGAGGCGTGGCGGGGAGCCCAGCGGCGACGGGTGCACGACATGATCGTAGGAGCCGTCCGCTCCGGGCCGCCCGGGCGACCGGTCCCCGGGTCCGGACGCGCTCCGGGCGGGGGAGGCGGACCCGGGGAGGACGGGAGGGCGTCGGTGGCGACAGCAGGAGCCCCGGGACGGGGTACACCCGACGGGCAGGGACCCGAGGGCGGGGTCTACGAGTGGTACCGCCGCGGCCTGGACCTGCTCAGCAACGGCGACCCCGCGGCCGCGGCGACCCTGCTGACCCGGGTCGCGGAGGCCGAGCCCGGCTCGCGCAGCGTCCTGGAGGCGCTGGCCCGCGCCCAGTACGACGCCGGCCGCTACGGCGAGGCCGTCGACAGCTTCGGCGAGCTCGCCGCCGGCAACCCCACCGACGACTACGCCCACTTCGGCCTCGGCCTGGCCGCCAGCCGCGCCGGGGACCTGGACCTGGCCGCAGAGCACCTGGCCCTCGCGGTCGCCCTGCGTCCCGACCTGCCGCACTACGCGCGGGCGCTGCGCGGGGTCCGGGCACGACGGGCGTCGGGACCGGGGGCGGCGTGAGCACCGTCCCCGGCAGTCCCGTGCCGGGCGGTCTGGCCGCCGGCAGTCCCCGGCCACCCGCCGAGCTCTTCGACGTCGCCCTGCTCGACCTCGACGGGGTCGTCTACGTCGGGCCCGACGCGGTGCCCGGGGTCCCGGCCGCGCTCGCCGCCGCCCGGGCGTCGGGCATGCGGCTGGGCTTCGTCACCAACAACGCGGCGCGCCCGCCGGACGAGGTGGCCCGGCACCTGGCGGAGCTCGGCGTCCCCGCCACCGCCGACGAGGTGATCACCAGCTCCCAGGCGGCCGCCTCGGTGGTCGCCGCACTGCTCGGTGCCGGTGCCCGGGTGCTGCCGGTCGGCGGGCCCGGTGTTGCGGCGGCGCTGCGGGCGGCCGGGCTGACCGTCGTGGAGCGGGCCGAGGACGACCCGGCCGCGGTCGTCCAGGGCTACGGGCGGGAGGTCGGCTGGGCGCAGCTGTCCGAGGCGGTCGTCGCGGTCCGGCGCGGCGCCCGGCACGTGGCCACGAACGCCGACGCGACGATCCCCTCGCCGCGCGGTCCGCTGCCGGGCAACGGGGCGATGGTCGGCGTGGTCCGCGGGGTCACCGGCGTGGCGCCGATGGTCACCGGCAAGCCCGACCCGGCGATGCACGCCGAGTGCGTCCGCCGCACCGGGGCGCGGCGCCCGCTCGTCGTCGGCGACCGGCTCGACACCGATATCGAGGGCAGCCACCGCGCCGGCGCCGCGAGCCTGCTGGTGCTCAGCGGGGTCACCGACCCGGCGCTGCTGCTGGGCGCGGGCCCTCTCCACCGCCCCGACCTGCTCGCGCACGACGCCGGCGGCCTGCTGGTCCCGCATCCCCCCGTCGTCGCCGAGGAGGGCGGCTGGCGCTGCGGCGGCTGGGCGGCATCCGCCGACGGGGACGGCACGCTCGTGCTGCGCGCCGTCCCGGACGTCGCCGGCCGCGACCGCGCGAGCGGGGACGACGGTCTCGACGGGCTGCGTGCGCTGTGCGTGGCGTCCTGGTCGCGCCCGGGGGAGCCGGCCGCGCCGGCGGTGCGCGCCGGTGACGACGACGCCCGCCGCGTGCTCGCCGGCTGGGACCTGGCCCGGTGACGAGGACCGCCGGGCGGCCGCGCGGGCCGGGGCGCCCGGCCCGTCCCGGTGCCCCGTGGGGCCGTCCCCGATCCCGTCCGCGCGGCGGTCCGCGTCGGTCCCGGCCGGTAGTCTCGCGGGCCGGGGACGCCGCCGCGTCCCGTCCCGGGCCCGCCGCCCGGAGACCTCCTGCTCCCTCGTCCGGAAGGTCGCTGCCATGACCGAGCCGAGCCGACCGCGACCGGTCCCGGGCCCGCCGCGGACCGGTCCCGCCGCCGCGCCGGTCGCCGGCACGGCCGCTCCGGCCGGCCCCGGTGCACTCGTGGCCCCGGCCCCGGCCCCGGCCGACGGCACGGGCGCCGCCGTGGGGAACCCCCTGGCCGGGCTCGACCAGCGCCCCGTCGCCGAGCACGTGGCCGTCTTCGAGGCCGAGCACGACCGCCTGCGACGCGAACTCGCCACGATCGACCAGCTCTGATGCCGCGCCGCAGCCGACTCGACGCCGAGCTGGTGCGGCGGGGACTGGCCCGCTCGCGCGAGCACGCCGTCGAGCTGATCTCCGCGGGTCGCGTCGCCGTCGCCGGGCAGGCCGCGACCAAGCCGGCCACTGCCGTCGACCCGGCCACCCCCGTCGTGGTGCGCACCGACCCCGACGAGCAGCGCTGGGTCTCCCGCGGCGCGCACAAGCTGCTCGGCGCGCTCGACGCCTTCGGGGTGGCGGTGGCGAGCCGCCGTGCGCTGGACGCCGGTGCCTCCACCGGCGGGTTCACCGAGGTGCTGCTGTCCCGCGGCGCCCGCGAGGTGGTCGCGGTCGACGTCGGTTACGGCGAGCTGGCCTGGTCGCTGCGCACCGACGAGCGGGTGCGGGTGCTCGAGCGGACCAACGTCCGCACGCTGGAGCCGGCGCAGATCGGCGGCCCGGCCGACCTGGTCGTCGCCGATCTGTCGTTCATCTCGCTGCGGCTGGTGCTGCCCGCGCTCACCGCGTGCGCCACCGCGGAGGCCGACCTGCTGCCCATGGTCAAGCCGCAGTTCGAGGTCGGCCGCGAGCGGCTGGGCTCCGGCGGGGTCGTCCGGGAGCCGGCCGCCCGCGCGGACGCCGTCCTGGGGGTGGCCACGGCCGCCGCCGACCTGGGCTGGGGGACCGCCGGGGTGGTGGCCAGCCCGCTGCCGGGCCCGGCGGGCAACGTGGAGTTCTTCCTGTGGCTGCGCCGCGACGCCGGGCGCCCGGAGGAGTCCGCGGTGCTGAGAGCCGTCGAGGAGGGCCCGCGGTGACCGCCCGGGCGGGCGGGCCGGTCGCGGGGGACGCTGGGACGGAGCCCGCGACCGACCGGGACCGCAGGACGGGTAGAGCAGCGACGGGACCGCACAGTGACCAGCGTGGAGGACCGATGAGCGAGTCCGGCCAGGACGCATGGCGTCCCGGTGGCGGGCGGCACGTGCTGCTGGCCGTGCACACCGGGCGCGAGGACATCGTCGAGCTGGCGCGCAGCTCCGCCGCCCGGCTGGCGCGCGCGGACATCACCGTGCGCGTGCTCGAGGACGAGGCCGACGACCTGGGCATCCCGGGCGCCGAGGTGGTCGCCGCCGACGCCGAGGCGGCCCGGGGGGCCGAGATCGTCATGGTCTTCGGCGGTGACGGCACGTTCCTGCGGGCCGCCGAGCTGGCCCGCTTCAGCCACGCGGCGCTCATGGGCGTCAACCTCGGCCGCGTCGGCTTCCTCGCCGAGACCGAGCCCGAGGCGGTCGAGGAGACCCTGACCGCCATCGAGCGCTGCGAGTACGCGGTGGAGAAGCGGCTCGCCGTCGAGGTCGACGTCGTCGACGCTGCCGGTGCCGTCGTCGGCGGCACCTGGGCGCTCAACGAGGTGTCGGTCGAGAAGGCCCAGCGCTCCCGCGTCCTCGACGTGGTGATCTCCATCGACGGCCGGCCGCTGACCAGCTTCGGCTGCGACGGCGTCCTGTTCGCCACTCCCACCGGCTCCACGGCCTACGCCTTCTCCGCCGGGGGCCCGGTGGTCTGGCCCGACGTCGAGGCGCTGCTGCTGGTGCCGACCAACGCGCACGCCCTGTTCGCCCGGCCGCTGGTCACCTCGCCGGACTCGGTGCTGTCGGTCGCCATCCCGCCCGACGGCAACCGCGCCCGCGTGTCCGCCGACGGCCGCCGCGCGATGGACGTCCCCGACGGCGGCCGGGTCGACGTCCGGCGCGCCGAGCGGCCGGTGCGCATCGCCCGGGTGCACGCGGCCACCTTCGGCGACCGGCTGGTGGCCAAGTTCGGGCTGCCGGTGCGCGGCTTCCGCAACGCCCGCCGGCACGACCCGGGCCACGAGCTGCCGCCGTCGCGCAACGTGCTCATGCGTGACGTCGTGTCGCTGCCCCCGGGCGGCAACGGCGCACCCGCGACCCCGGCGACCGGGCGGGAGGAGGTGTGCGATGGCTCCGCGGACGCCGACGCGTGAGCGGGCCGGGCGGACCCGGCGCGCCCCGGCTCCGGAGACCGCGCCGGCCGAGACCCCGGCCGAGACCCCGGCCGAGGCCGAGGTGGCGGCGACACCGGAGGCCGCCGCCGGCTCCGCGACGCCGGACGCCGCGCCCGCCCGGGGCCGGCTCACCGAGTTGCGCATCCGCGGCCTGGGCGCCATCGACGACGTCACCCTCGAGCTCGGCCGCGGCCTGACCGTGGTCACCGGCGAGACCGGTGCCGGCAAGACGATGGTCGTCACCGGCCTGACGCTGCTCTTCGGCGGCCGCGCCGACCCCGGCCGGGTCCGCGCCACCGGCCGGGCCGGCGTCGAGGGGCGGCTGGAGCTGCCCGCGGAGTCCCCGGTGTGGGAGCGGGCCGCCGAGGCCGGCGCCGAGCCCGACGAGGACGGCTCGCTGATCCTGGCCCGCACCGTCAGCGCCGAGGGCCGCTCGCGGGCGCACCTGGGCGGGCGCAGCGTGCCGGTCGGCGTGGTCGCCGAGCTGGCCGAGGGGCTGCTGGCCGTGCACGGGCAGAGCGACCAGCTGCGGCTGTCCCGCCCCGCCGAGCAGCGGCACGCCCTCGACCGCTACGCGGGCCCCGCGCACCTGGAGCTGCTGGAGACCTACCGCGCCGCCTACGCGCACTGGCGCGAGCTCGCCGCCGACCTCGACCGCCGCCGCGGCCAGGCCCGCGAGCTGGCCCAGGCCGCGGACGTGCTGCGGCACGGGCTGGAGGAGATCGAGGCGCTGGCCCCCGAGCCCGGCGAGGACGACGCGCTCGACGCCCAGGCCAAGCGGCTCGGCGACGCCGACGCGCTGCGGGCCGCCGTCGACGAGGCCCGGATGGCGCTGGTCGGCGACGTCACCGGCGACCTCGGCACCGAGGGGCTGCCGCAGGACGCGACCGCCGCCCTGGCCACCGCCGAGCGGGCGCTCGCGACCACCGACGACCCCGCGCTGGTGCTGCTCGCCCGCGACCTCGCCGACGCGGTCGCGGTCGTCTCCGACGTCAGCGTCCAGCTGGCCGGCTACGTCGCCGACCTCGACGCCGACCCGGCGCGGCTGGCCGAGGTCCTCGACCGGCGGGCGGCGATCACCGCGCTGGTCCGCAAGTACGCCGACCCGGGCGAGGGCCTGGCCGGCGTGCTGGCCTGGGCCGAGGAGGCGCGCGAGAAGCTGTCCGCGCTCGACGTGTCCGACGAGGCCCTCGAGGCGCTGGCCGCCGCCCGCGACACCGCCCGCGCCGAGGTCGACGAGCTCGCCGCCCGCATCTCCGCCGGCCGCCGCGCCGCCGCCGACGGGTTCGCCGCCGAGGTGGGCCGGGAGCTCGCGGGCCTGGCCATGAAGAGCGCCCGGGTGTCGTTCTCCATCGACAGCCATCCCGGCGAACCCGGCCCCGACGGCACCGACGAGGTCGCCCTGCTCATGGCCGCCCACCCCGGCGCCCCGCCGCGGCCGGTGCACCGCGGCGCGTCCGGCGGCGAGCTCTCCCGGGTCATGCTCGCGATCGAGGTCGTCTTCGCCGGCGCCGACCCGGTGCCGGTGATGGTCTTCGACGAGGTCGACGCCGGCGTCGGCGGACAGGCGGCCGGCGAGATCGGCCGGCGGCTGGCCCGGCTGGCCCGCGACCACCAGGTCGTCGTGGTCACGCACCTCGCGCAGGTGGCCGCCTTCGCCGACACCCACCTGGTGGTCGACAAGTCGCCGGACACCGCGGCCGGGGTCACCGCCACCGACATCCGCGCCGTCGACGGCGAGGACCGGGTGCGCGAGCTGGCCCGCATGCTCTCGGGCCTCACCGACAGCGACACCGGCCAGGCCCACGCCCGGGAGCTGCTCGCGGTGGCCGCGGCCGCCCGGGCCTGACGGGCCCCGGGGGCCCCCCGGGGGGGGGCCGCGGGGGGGGGGGGGGGGGGGGGGGGGGGGGGGGGCGGGGGGGGGGGGGGGGGGGCGGGT
>NZ_JBJGYX010000103.1:0-7929 GCF_054050195.1 Geodermatophilus sp. SYSU D00710 | reverse complement strand
CCCCCCCCCCCCCCCCCCCCCCCCCCCCCCCCCCCCCCCCCCCCCCCCCCCCCCCCCCCCCCCCCCCCCCCCCCCCCCCCCCCCCCCCCCCCCCCCCCCCCCCCCCCCCCCCCCCCCCCCCCCCACGACTCGGGCCGGCGGCGCGCGATCGTGTGATGCGCGTCACGGAGGCGGTTATCGTGGTCGGGCCGTCCGAGCCCTGGAGGCCCCCGTGCCCGCTCCCCTGCCCCGCCCCGTGCGGTGACCGCCGTCCCGCTGCGGTCCGGGCCGCCGGCCCGCCGCGCGCTCGACCAGGAGATCCGCCCCGCGCCCCGCCCCTGCGCCGAGCCGGCCGCACCGGGCTTCAGCAAGTACCTCGTCCCCGAGGTGGTGTTCGGCTGGGGTGCGCTGTCCGAGGCCGGCTTCGCCGCCCGCCGACTGGGTGCCCGCCGGCCCTTCGTGGTCACCGACGCCGGCCTGGTCGAGGCCGGGTGGCCGGCCGAGCTGGCGGGCCACCTCGCCGACGTCGGCCTGCGGCCCACCGTCTGGACCGGGCTCACGCCCAACCCCAAGGACCACGAGGTCGCCGAGGGGGTGCAGCGCTACCTCGAGGGCGGCTGCGACGTGATCGTCGCCCTCGGCGGCGGATCGGTCATCGACGCGGCCAAGGCGGTCGCCGTCGTGGTCAGCAACGGGGGGTCGATCCTCGACTACGAGGGGGTCGACCGGGTCACCACCGCGATCCCCCCGACCGTCATGTGCCCGAGCACCGCGGGCACCGGCGCCGACGTATCGCAGTTCGCCGTCGTCACCGACACCACCCGGCGGCTCAAGGCCACCCTGATCGGCCGGGCGCTGGTCCCCGACATCTCGCTCACCGACCCGCGGCTGCTCACCACGATGCCCGACGACCTGGCCGCCGCCACCGGCCTCGACGCGCTCACCCACGGCATCGAGGCGTTCGTCTCCCGGGCGTCGGGCCCGCTCACCGACGTGCACGCCCTGCACGCCGTCGAGCTCATCTGCACCTCGCTGCGGCGGACGCTCGCCGCGCCCGACGACACCGCCGCCACCACCGCGATGGCGCAGGCCAGCCTGGAGGCCGGGCTGGCCTTCACCAACGCCATCCTCGGTGCCACGCACGCGATGAGCCACCAGGTCGGCGGGCTGCTCGACGTGCCGCACGGCGTGGTCAACGGGGTGCTGCTGCCGCACGTCATCCGGTTCAACGCCCGCGCCGTCCCCGAGCGGTTCCTGCCGGTGGCCCGCGCCATGGGCGTCGACGTCACCGGCCTGTCGGGCGAGGCGGCGGCGGAGGCAGCGGCCGACGTCGTCACCGGCCTGGCCGCCGACCTGGGCTGCCCGAGCCGGCTGGGACCGCTGGGCGTGCGCGAGTGCGACGTCGAGCGGCTGGCGACGACGACGCTCGGCGACGCGTGCCTGTCGACCAACCCCCGCGACGCCGACCGGGCCGAGATCGCCGCGCTGTTCCGGGCGGCGATGTGACCGCCCGCCGGGTCTGAGCGGGCGCCGGTGACCTCGCGCACCCCCGTCCCCGGGATCCCCGAGCTCACCGGGCTGCGCTCGTCCAAGCCCAGCTGGTACGCGGAGTACCGGCAGACGGCCGAGGACCTCTCCCGGGCGCTCACCCAGCTCGAGCACGTCGCCCACGTGCTCTCGGCGACCGGTGAGGGGGCCCACGCCCTGTGCCGCGCCGTCGTCGACGCGACCGCGGGCCAGCTCGCCGTCCCGTGGGTGGTGCTCGCCCTCGCCGAGGACGCGCTGCCGCTGGCCCGGCCGCGGCTGGTCGGCCGCGGTCCCGGCGGCACGACGGCCGGTGACCTCGCCGAGCTGCCACCCGACGTGGGCCGGCCGGTCGCCGCCGCCCTGGCCGCGGTGGAGACCGGGCCGTGGCGGACCGGCGACGGCGCCGTCGTCGTCCCGCTGGTGGTCGACGGCGATCCGGTCGGGGCCCTGGTGGCCTGCGGCGGGGCGCCGCGCCGCGCCGACCACGCCGACCTGTCGATCCTGCGGATCGTGGCCAACCAGTCGGCCGTCGCGCTGCACGCCGACCACCTGCTGGCCCGCTCGGAGGCGCTGCGCCGGCAGACCGAGCGGCTCTACGCCGAGGCCGACCAGCGGGCCCGCGACCTCGCCGAGCGGCACCGCCAGCTGGCCGAGGCCGAGCACCGCCTCGACGTCGCCGCCCAGCGCGAGGCGGTCGACGCCGAGCGGCACCGGATCGCCCGCGAGCTGCACGACAGCGTGGCCCAGCACGTGCTCTCGGCCGGCATGACGATCGAGTGGTGCCGGCCGGAGGTGGCCCACCACGCCGAGGTGCACGAGCGGCTGGGGCACGCCAAGGCGCTGACCCGGGAGGCGGTCGAGCGGCTGCGCGGCGCCATCCACGCGCTGTCGGAGCACGAGCACGACCCGCCCGGCCCGGCGCTGCCCGACCTGCTCGGCCGGCTGCCGTCGGTGCCGGGGCTGGCGGTCGCGGTGCGCGTCGAGGGCCGGCCGCGGGTGCTGCCGCCGGGGGCCGAGCACCAGCTGGTGCGGATCGCCACGGAGTGCCTGTCCAACACCGCCCGGCACGCCGGCGCGACCCGGGCGACCGTGCGGCTCGGGTACCGACCCGACGGGGTCCGGCTGTCGGTCGCCGACGACGGGACCGGCGACCCCGAGACGCTGCGCCGCGCGCTGCGGGCCGCCGCCCGGCGCGGCGACGGCCACCACTGCGGGCTGCGCAACATCGCCTCCCGCTGCCGCGAGCTCGGCGCCGGCCTGCGCGTCGCCCGCGCCCGGATGGGCGGGGTGCGGGTGGAGGTCCGGCTGCCGCTCCCCCCCGACACGCCCCCGGAGGAGACCGGTGACTGAGCCGATCCGGCTGGTGATCGTCGACGACCACGCCATCGTCCGGCGGGGCCTGCGGTCGATCCTCGAGCGCGAGCCGGACATCGAGGTCGTGGGCGAGGCGGCCACCGCCGCGGCCGCGCTCGACCTGGTCGCCGCGGTCCGGCCGCACATCGTGCTGCTCGACCTCAAGCTCTCGGCGGGGTCCGACGTCGCCGGCCTGGCGCTGTGCGGCGAGCTCACCGCCCGGACCCCGGCGCCGGGCGTGCTGGTGGTCACCACGTTCCTCGACGAGCGGCTGGTGGTGGAGGCGATCCAGCACGGCGCGCGGGGCTACGTGCTGAAGGACGTCGACGCCGTCGCGCTGGTCGCCGCGATCCGGGCGGTCCGCCGGGGCGAGAGCGCCTTCGACAGCCACAGCGCGGCGATGGTCGTGCGCTCGCTGGCCGCCCCGGCGCCCTCGTCGCCGTCGGGCCGGTCGTCCCCGGAGCTGACCGGCCGCGAGCGGGAGGTGCTGGCCCTGCTGGCCCGGGGACTGTCCAACGAGGCGATCGGCCGCGAGCTCTACATCTCGGCGACGACGGCGAAGTTCCACGTCACCAACCTGATGCGCAAGCTCGCGGTCTCCCGGCGCGCCGAGGCCGTCTACGCCGGCTCCAAGCTCGGCCTCATCTAGGAGGGACCGGCTCGGGGTCCCGGCCGAGCCAGTCGATCCGCCCGCCGTGGGGTGCGGTGTGCGCAAGCGGGCGGCCGTCGAGGGACAGCACGAGGTAGGGCCCCCACCCGCCGGGATACGGCTCCCCCGTGCCGGGCACCATGCCCGCCCCCTCCTGCGCCACCCAGCGCACCGGCAGGCCGCGCACCCGGTCGACGAACGCCGCGCGCCGGGCCGCCTCGACGTAGGGCAGCACCGCCGTGTGCAGGACCACCGGTACCGCCCCGTCGGGCACGAGGGCGAGGGCGTCGGGCAGCCGGTCGAGCAGGTCACCGGCCAGCAGGGTGGGCGGCTCCCGCGCGGCGATGGCCGCGGCGGCGTCGAGCCGCTGCAGCCGCTCGGCCTCGGCCGGGCCGGGCCACACGAGCGTGCGCAGCCAGGCGCGGTCGTCCGGGTCGGTGACGTCGAGCGGGTCCAGGTCGACGCCGATGCGCGCGACCACCTCGGGCAGCGCGGCCGGCACCGGCACCGGCCCGCTGGTGGTGCACCGCAGCTGCACCGGGCTCGGCGGCCCGACCGGGCGGCCGTCGTACTCGTAGGAGTAGCGGTCGGGGTAGAGGCACAGCCCCGCCGAGGCCCCCACCTCCACGAGCGCGAGCGGGCCCTCGATCGTGGCGAGGGCCGGCAGGAGCGCCGCGCAGCGCGCGGGCTCGTTGGTCTGCGTCGCCCGGGCGAGCACCGTCGCCCGCAGCCGCTCGCCGTCGGAGACCACCCGCTCGTGCAGCTCGGCGCCGTCGGCGGGGACGCCGTCGAGGAACCGGAGGGCGGCGAGGAACAGCGGCGGGCCCCGCTTGCCCGCGGGGAGACCGGCCAGGAAGTCCAGGACGTCCCGGTCGCGGGCGACGGCGGCCGCCAGCGCGGAGTACGCCGGCGCCTCGGCGACGGTCTCCGCGCTGAACGCCCGGTAGCCCTCGGCGATCCGCTCCGGACCGGCGTCGTCGCTCACCTCGGCACCGGGGCGCCGTCGTCACCGTCGCGGCGGCCGGCCTCGGCGATGCGCTTGACCGCCGCCAGTGTGGCCGGGATGCCCTCGTGTGCCGCCCGGGTGCGCTGCTCGATCTGGTGGTGCGCGTCCTCGCCGTAGCGCTCGGCGAAGAACTCGTGACCGGCGGGCAGGAACTCCCAGGACTCGGTCAGCCGGGTCCCGCCGGCGACCGGCTCCATGAGGTACCCCCAGCGGACCAGCCGGCCGCCGACCAGCCAGGCGAACTCCCGGCCGCGGTCGGCCGCCACGACCAGGCTGCGGGTCTCCCACGTGCGGGCGGGTGTGACGTTGCGGCCGGTGAACCAGTCGCCCACCTGCCCGGTCGCGCCCTCGTCCCACCAGCAGGCCACGCAGACCGGGCTCCACTCGCCGGTGCGGGTCACGTCGCTGACCAGGTCGTAGACCTCCTCCGGCGAGGCGGCGACGACGATCGAGTCGGAGTGGGTCAGGGCGGTCACGCCCGCTGTGTGCACTGCCGCGGAAGTGCACACCCGTCAGCGGGCGGAGGCGCGGGTGACGACGTCGGTGGCCCAGCTCTCCAGGCCGCTGTGGTCGCGGATGACCTCCACCCGGTCGCAGTGCTCGGCGTAGGCGGGCAGGTCGCAGCCGCCCAGCGCCCAGGAGTACCGCGGCTCGGGGGTCAGCCAGATCGTCTCGCGCACGCGGCGGGTGAGGTCGGCGAAGACGTCCAGCCGCGGGGCGTTGCCGTTGCCGCGGCCGTCCCCGAGCACGAGCAGCGTCGAGCGGCGGGTGAAGGCGCCGGAGTGGTCGGCGGCCAGCCGCGCGAACACGGTCCCGTAGTCGCTGGCGGCGTCGACGTCGATGACGTCGCCGCCGAAGACCAGCCCGAGGGCGTGCTCCAGCGGGTGCTCGTCGAACAGGTCGGTGATCTCGACGACGTCGTCGACGAAGGCGAACGTGCGGACCTGCGCGAACAGGTCCTGCAGCGCGTGCACCACGTGCAGGCTGAACCGCGCCGCCGTCCGCACCGACAGGCTCACGTCGGCGACGACGACCAGCCGCGGCCGGTCCTCGGCCAGCCGCGTGGTCACCGGCCGGAACGGGACGCCGTCGTAGCGCATGTTGCGCCGCATCGTCCGGGCGACGTCGACCCGCCCGCGGGGCGACTGCCGCTTCCGGTGCGTGAGCCCGCCGTGCAGCGAGCCGGCCAGGCGGCGCAGCGAGTCCTCGATCCGCGCCCGCTCGGCCTCGGAGACCTTCTCGACCGGCGCCCGGGCGAGCTCGCGCTCCTCGATCGCGAGGTCGGTCATCTCGGCGAGCTCCTGCAGGTGGGCGGCCAGCAGCTCGGGCAGGTCCTCGATGACGCCGGCGAGCCGGCGGCGCAGCGCCTCGGCGACCTCGGGGTCCAGGTCGCCGACCGGGTCGGCCAGCCAGTCGCGCAGCGCCTGCTGCTGGGCCACCGTCAGCTGCACGTCCAGCGGGGTGCCGCCGGCGCGCACCAGCTCGCCGGGCAGGCCGGGGTCGTGCAGCCGCGAGACCTCCAGCTGGACCTGCTGGGCGTCGTCGGCCGGACCGGCGGGGCTCTCCGACGACAGCACGATCTGCTGGGTCAGCGAAGCGAGGTCGATCTTGTTCGCCTCCTGGTGCAGGTTGTACTGCGCGGCGAGGTCCTCGGGCCGGAAGAAGTCGCGGATGTCGACCGGCTTGCCGTGGCTGTGCCCCTCCTGGACGTCGGTGGGCGGGTCGGCCGACCACGTCATCCGGGTGAGCTCGCCGGTGTCCTCGAGGTCGTCGTGGGCGTGGCCGTGGTCCTGCTCCTCCTCGACCACCGGCCGCAGCGTGAAGAAGCGGTCGAAGGTGTCGGCGAAGACCTCGGCGTCGCGGCGGTCCTTGAGCAGTGCCGCGCCCAGCGCGGCCTCGAGCGCCGCGCGGTCGCTGACGCCGACGGCGGCCGCGGCCGCCGCCGCGTCGACGACCTCCGCCGTCGACACCCGCATCCCGCGCAGCCGCAGCAGCCGGACGAACCGGTGCAGGGCGTCCTCCACCTCACACCGGCCGGCGCCGCGCGCTGCCGCGGTTGCCGGCGGGGAAGGAGCGCGCCCCCTGCCCGGCGCCCACCTGCCGCTTCGGCGCGGGCGCCGCGTCGGGCGTCTCCGACGGCGCCTGCTGGCCGTAGTAGTTGCGGTCGTGCCGGCCGGGGGCGTCCTTGGCGGCCCGCACGCGGCGGCCGTCGTCGTCCGGGTGCTCGTGCCCGTGGTCGTGCGCCCGCGGGTGGTCGTGGTCGTGGTCGTGGGTGTGCCCGCCGTGGGTGTGCGCCCCGTGCGAGTGGGTGTGCCCGAGGGACGGCGGCACCGTCGCGTTCGGGTCGACCAGCCGCGGCAGCGCGTCGCGGGAGCGCTGCACGTCGCGCTCGTACTTGGCGACGACGGACACGGTGTCCGACAGCACCTCGGCCGACAGTTCGCCCACGCCGAGGACGGCGAGGGTGCGGGCCCAGTCGATGGTCTCGGAGATGCTCGGCGCCTTGCGCAGGTCCAGTCCCCGCAGGCCGCGGACGATCTCCACCAGCCGTCGCGCGGTCGCGTCGTCGAGGCCGGTGCGCTTGGACCGGAGGATCTCCAGCTCGCGGTCGGCGTCGGGGTACTCGAGGAACAGGTGCAGGCAGCGGCGCTTGAGCGCGGCGGAGAGGTCGCGGGTGTTGTTCGAGGTCAGGACGACGTAGGGCGCCTGCCGGGCCACGAAGGTGCCGATCTCGGGCACCGACACCTGGTACTCGGCCAGCATCTCCAGCAGCACCGCCTCCAGCGCCTCGTCGGCCCGGTCGACCTCGTCGACCAGCAGCACCACCGGCTCCTCCGAGCGCACCGCCTCCAGCAGCGGCCGGGCGGCGAGGAACCGCTCGGTGAAGAACGCGCTGTCGGCGGAGGCGATCCGCTCCACCGCCGCCTCGAGGGTGTCGGCGTCGCCCAGCAGCGCGGCGGTCTTCTCGCGCAGGATCTGGGTGTAGAGCAGCTGCTTGCCGTAGTCCCACTCGTAGAGGGCCTTCGTCTCGTCCTGGCCCTCGTAGCACTGCAGGCGCAGCAGCCGGCGGCCCGTGGCGGCGGCCAGCGTCTTGGCCAGCTCGGTCTTGCCGACGCCGGCCGGGCCCTCCAGCAGCAGCGGCTTGGCCAGCCGGGACATGACGAACGTCGTCGTCGCCAGCCGCCGGTCCGCGATGTAGCCCTGCTCGGCGAAGGCCCGGGCGACGTCGTCCGGGCTGTCGAAGTCGTGCGGGGCACGGTCGGCGGGGACGGGCTGGACGCTCAACGGGGCTCCCTGGGGCAGGAGAGGGGGGGGGGGGGGGGGGGGGGGGGGGGGGGGGGGGGGGGGGGGGGGGGGGGGGGGGGGGGGGGGGGGGGGGGGGGGGGGGGGGGGGGGGGGGGGGGGGGGGGGGGGG
>NZ_JBJGYX010000102.1:0-8224 GCF_054050195.1 Geodermatophilus sp. SYSU D00710 | reverse complement strand
CCCGCCCGCCCGCCCCCCCCCCCCCCCCCCCCCCCCCCCCCCCCCCCCCCCCCCCCCCCCCCCCCCCCCCCCCCCCCCCCCCCCCCCCCCCCGCACGATCAGGGACCCTGATCGTGGCCCACCATCGGCCGGACGGTGTCGCCGTGGGATCGGGTAGTCTCGGATGCTGGTCCGACTGCCGGTGCCCGTCCCCGGCCGGGCTCCCTCCACCCCCCCCACGACCGCGAGTACCGACATGCCTGCCGCACCATCCGATCGACGAGGCGCCGCGTCCACCGACGCCCGGCGCCCCGCCGCCAACCCCTGGGCCGTCGAGCTGCGTGAGCTCGGGCGCCGGGCGGGCTCCATGCAGGAGCTCGACCGCACCGTCCCGGCGCCCGCGGGCTGGCGGCTCGAGCTGGTGGGCGTGCCCGAGGGCGCCCCGGTGCACCTGCGGCTGCGGCTGGAGTCGGTGATGGAGGGCGTGCTGGTCTCCGGCGACGTCGAGGTCCCGGTCGAGGGCCAGTGCGCCCGCTGCCTGGAGCCGGTCGAGGACACCCTCGAGCTCGACGTCCAGGAGCTCTACGCCTACCCGGGCAGCACCACCGAGGCCACGAGCGAGGAGGACGAGGTCCGCCTCGTCGAGGGCGAGCGCATCGACCTCGAGCCGATGGTCCGCGACACCGTCGTCCTCGCCCTGCCGCTCTCGCCCACCTGCTCCGAGGACTGCTCCGGGCTGTGCTCCGGCTGCGGGCAGCGCCTCGACGACCTCCCGGCCGACCACTCCCACGAGCTGGTCGACCCCCGCTGGGCCGGCCTCGCCGGCCGTTTCACCACCGGAGCGGTCGACGACCGTCCGGGCGACCCTGAGGAGAACTGACCGTGGCCGTCCCGAAGCGGAAGATGTCCCGCGCCAACACCCGCGCCCGCCGGTCGCAGTGGAAGGCCAGCGCCCCCACGCTCGCCCCCTGCCCGAACCGCGCCTGCGGCCAGCTCAAGCCGCCGCACCAGGCCTGCCCGAACTGCGGCCAGCACGCCGGCCGCCAGGTCCTCTCCGTCTGACCCGGCCGGACGTGGGCAGCGCCGCCCGTACCCCGGTCATCCCCGTGGGCGACTCCCCGGCGGGGCAGGCGCACGCCGACCGCGCGGCCGCCTGGCTGCTCGACGCCCTCGGCGTCGAGCTGCCCGGCGGCCTGCTGGCGCTGGCGCTGACGCACCGCTCCTACGCGTACGAGCACGGCGGCCTGCCCACCAACGAGCGCCTGGAGTTCCTCGGCGACGCGGTGCTCGGCCTGGTCGTCACCGACGAGCTCTACCGCAGCCAGCCCGACCTGCCCGAGGGGCGGCTGGCCAAGCTGCGCGCCTCGGTGGTCAACATGAACTCCCTCGCCGGCGTGGCCCGGCGGCTGGGCGCCGGTGGGCTGGGCCCGCACCTGCTGCTCGGCCGCGGCGAGGAGACCACCGGCGGGCGGGAGAAGGACTCGATCCTCGCCGACGCGCTGGAGGCGCTCATCGGGGCGGTGCACCTGGGCATCGGGCTCGACGTCGCCAGCGCGATCGTGCACCGGCTGTTCGACCCGTTGCTGGTCGTGGCCGCCACGCGCGGCGCTGGGCTGGACTGGAAGACCAGCCTGCAGGAGCTCGGCGCCGCCCGCGGCCTGGGCGCCCCCGTCTACGACGTCACCGACGAGGGCCCGCCGCACGCCAAGAAGTTCACCGCGGCGGTGTCGCTGGCCGGGGTCGTCCGCGGGACCGGCACCGGCCGCACCAAGAAGGCCGCCGAGCAGGAGGCCGCGGAGGCCGCCTGGCAGGCGATCTCGGCCGAGGAGCCGGGCGCCCCCGCCGGGGAGTAGCGACGTGCCCGAGCTGCCCGAGGTCGAGGTGGTGCGGCGCGGCCTGGAGCGCTGGGTCGCCGGCCGCACCGTGGCCGGCGTCGAGGTGCACCACCCGCGCGCCGTCCGTCGGCACCTCGAGGGCGCCGAGCACTTCGTCGAGGCGGTCACCGGCCGCACCTTCGCCGCCGCCCACCGCCGCGGCAAGTACCTGTGGCTGCCGCTCACCGAGCCCGACGGCGCCCCGTCCGGGCGGGCCATGGTCGCGCACCTGGGCATGAGCGGGCAGCTGCTGGTCGAGAAGCGCTCCCAGCCCGACGAGACCCACCTGCGCGCCCGGTTCACCTTCACCGACGGCGGCCGCGAGCTGCGCTTCGTCGACCAGCGGACCTTCGGCGGGCTGGCCGTGGAGGACGCCGACGGGCACGCGATCCCGGACCGCCTGGCGCACATCGCCATCGACCCGCTCGACGGCTCCTTCGACGCCGACGCGTTCAGCGCGGCCCTGCGCCGCCGCCGCACCGAGGTCAAGCGCGCACTGCTCGACCAGACCCTGGTCGGCGGGGTCGGCAACATCTACGCCGACGAGGCGCTGTGGCGGGCGCGGCTGCACGGCAACCGCCCCACAGACCGGCTCACCCGGGCCCAGGTGTCCGACCTGCTGGAGGGGGTGCGGGACGTGCTGACCGAGAGCCTGGCGCAGGGCGGCACCTCCTTCGACTCGCTCTACGTCGACGTCAACGGGCAGAGCGGCTACTTCTCCCGGCACCTGGCCGTCTACGGCCAGGCCGACCGGCCCTGCCCGCGGTGCGGGACGCCGATCGTGCGCGAGTCGTTCACGAACCGGTCGAGCTACAGCTGCCCGACCTGCCAGCCGCGTCCGCGGGCGAGGCGGTCGTGACCGACGTCGTCCGGGTGGGCGTGCTCGTCTCCGGCCACGTGCAGGGCGTCGGCTACCGCTGGTTCGTCCGCGGCCTGGCCGACGCCGCCGGGCTGTCGGGCTGGGCGCGCAACCTGCCCGACGGGCGCGTCGAGGTCGAGCTCGAGGGGCCGGCCGACACGGTGCGCACCGTCGTCGCCGCCCTCGACGGGCCCCGCGCGCCCGGAGCGGTCACCGCGGTGGTGCACGAGCAGCGCGCGGTGCAGGGGAGCGCCGGGTTCACGACGGCGTGACGAAGGCGACATCCCTCCGACACGGCGGCCCTCCGGTGGTGCCGTTGACCTGCGTGTCCGGGGGTGTCACCCTGGGGGTACCGAGCCCGCGCCGACCGACTTCCCGGGGCGGCGGGCACTCCCTCTCGCTGTCGGAAAGGCCGTTTCCGCCATGGCCAAGGCCCTCTTCGGTTCTGTCGTATCCCCCGCGGAGCTCCGCGTCCTCGACGAGAACGCGGTCCTGCGCGCCAAGGTGCGCCGCCTGGAGCAGGAGCTGACCGAACTGCGCGCCCAGCGGGACGCCGCCCGCGACGCCGCGATCGCCTCCGAGCTGCTCAGCCTGGCCGGCGACAACGCCCAGCCGGCCCTCGCCTAGCTGAAGGACCCCCTGCCCCCCGCTGCTCGCACGCTCGCGGCGGGACCCTGCAGGGGGCCGACTGCGGGCTGCGTCCCGTGGCCAGGTCCCTGATCCCGTGCACCTCTCCGCCCTGACGCTCAAGGGCTTCAAGTCCTTCGCGTCGGCCACGACGCTGCGCCTGGAACCGGGCATCACCGCCGTCGTCGGCCCCAACGGCTCGGGCAAGTCCAACGTCGTCGACGCCATCGCCTGGGTCCTCGGCGAGCAGGGCGCGAAGACCCTGCGCGGCGGCAAGATGGAGGACGTCATCTTCGCCGGCACCGCCGGCCGCCCCGCGCTGGGCCGCGCCGAGGTGACGCTGACCATCGACAACGCCGACGGCGCGCTGCCGATCGACTACACCGAGGTCTCGGTCACCCGCCGCATGTACCGCTCCGGCGAGAGCGAGTACGAGATCAACGGCGACAAGGTGCGCCTGCTCGACGTCCAGGAGCTGCTCAGCGACGCCGGCATCGGCCGGGAGATGCACGTCATCGTCGGGCAGGGGCAGCTCGACGCCGTCCTGTCCGGGCGCCCCGAGGACCGCCGCGCCTTCATCGAGGAGGCCGCCGGCGTCCTCAAGCACCGCAAGCGCAAGGAGAAGGCCCTCCGCAAGCTCGACGCGATGCAGGCCAACCTCGACCGGCTGACCGACCTCACCGCGGAGCTGCGCCGCCAGCTCAAGCCGCTGGGGCGGCAAGCGGAGGTCGCCCGCCGGGCCGCGGGCGTGCAGGCCGAGCTGCGCGACGCGCGGCTGCGGCTGCTCGCCGACGACCTGGTCGGCCTGCGCGACGCGTTGGAGAAGGACGTCGCCGACGAGGCCGCCGCCCGCGCGCGCCGCGCCGTCGTGGAGGCCGAGCTGGGCGGCGTCTCCCGCCGGGAGAGCGAGCTGGAGGCGGCGCTGGCCGCCGACGCCCCGCGGCTGGGCGCCGCGCAGGACACCTGGTACCGGCTCTCCGCGCTGACCGAGCGCTTCCGCGGCGTCGCGCAGCTGGCCGCCGAGCGGCACCGTCACCTGTCCGCGCCGGGCCCGGCGGGCAGCGGCGGCCGAGACCCCGAGCAGCTCGACGCCGAGGCCGACCGGGTCGCCGCCACCGAGGCCGAGCTCGCGGCCGGGCTGGAGGCCGAGCGCGGCCGGCTGGCCGCCGCCGTCGCCGCCCGCGCGCAGCTGGAGGAGGCGCTGGCCGCCGAGGAGCGCGCCTGGGTGGCCGCCACCCGCGCGCTCGCCGACCGCCGGGAGGGCCTGGCCCGGCTCTCGGGCAAGGTCGCCGCCGGCCGCTCCCGGGCGGCCGCGGGACAGGCCGAGGCGCAGCGGCTGGCGCAGGCGGCCGCGGAGGCGGCCGGCCGCGCCGAGGCCGCGCAGACCCGCCTCGACGAGCGCCGGGCCGGGGTCTCCGACGCCGACGACGAGGACGTCGCGCTGGTCGCCGCGCACACCGACGCCGTGACCGCGCACACCGCCGCCGCCCGCGCGGTGACCGAGCTCGCCGCCGCCGAGCGCGCCGCCGAGCGCGACCGCGCCTCCTGGGCAGCCCGCCGCGACGCCCTCGCACTCGGCCTGGCCCCCGCCGACGGCGCCGCGGCCGTCCTCGCGTCCGGCCTGCCCGGCGTGCTCGGTCCGGTCACCGAGCGGGTCACCGTCGCCCCTGGTGCGGAGGTGCCGCTGGCGGCGGCGCTGGGCGGGCTGGCCGAGGCGGTCGTCGTCGCCGGGGTCGACGACGCCGCCGCCGCGCTGGCGCACCTGCGCGGCACCGGCGGGGGGCGGGCCGGGCTGCTGGTCACCGGCGGGCCGCCGCCGCTGCCGCGGGAGGGCTGGCCGGTGCTGCCCGAGGGCCTGCGGTGGGCGCTGGACCTCGTCGAGGCCCCGGAGGAGCTGCGGCCGGCGCTCGCGCGGACGCTGGACCGGGTCGCCGTCGTCCCGACCCTGGACGTCGCCGCCGCGCTGGTCGCCGCCCACCCCCGCGTCCGCGCGGTGACCGCCGACGGCGACGTCGTGGGCGCCGACCGGGCGTCGGGCGGGTCGGCCGACGCGCCGTCGAACCTGGAGGTGCGGGCCCGGGTCGACGAGGCCGAGCGCGAGCTCGCCGCCGCCGCCGCGCGGGCCGCCGACCTCGCCGACCGGCTGGCCGCCGCCCGGGAGACCGCCCGCGCCCGGTCGGCCGACGTCGACACGGCCCTGACCGCCCGGCAGGCCGCCGACCGCAGCCGCTCGAAGCTGGCCGCGGAGCTCGCCGAGCTCGGAGCCGCCGCCCGCTCGGCCGCCGCCGAGGCCGAGCGCACCGCGGCCGCACAGCGGCGGGCCGAGCGGGCGCTGGAGGAGTCCGCGGCCGGGCTGGCCGAGCTGGAGGCGCGGCTGGCCGAGGCCGAGGCCGCCCCCGCCGCGGCGGAGCCCTCCTCCGAGCAGCGCGACCGGCTGCGGTTGGAGACCGCCGCCGCCCGGCAGGCCGAGACCGAGGCCCGGCTCGCCGTGCGGACCGCCGAGGAGCGCGCCCGGGCGCTGTCCGGCCGCGCCGAGGCGCTGCGCCGCCAGGCGCGCCAGGAGCGGGCCGCCCGCGAGCGCGCCGCCGCCGCCGCGCTGGCCCGCCGCCGCGGTGCGGAGGTGGCCGCCCGCGTGCGCGCGGGCGCGGAGGAGGCGCTCACCTCGCTGGCCACCTCGCTGGCCCGGGCCGCCACCGAGCGCGACCGGCTGGCCGGCGAGCGCAGCACCCGCGAGGCCGAGCTGCTCGAGGTGCGCACCCGCGTCCGCGCCGCGACCGCCGAGCTCGAGCGGCTGACCGACGAGGTGCACCGCGACGAGGTCGCCCGCGCCGAGCAGCGGCTGCGCATCGAGGCGCTGGAGGAGCGCGCCGCCGAGGAGTTCGGCGTCGACCTGCCCACGCTGGTGGCCGAGTACGGCCCGGCCGCGCCCGTGCCGCCGGCCCCCGCGCAGCTGGCCGCCGCCGAGGCCGCGGGCGAACCCGAGCCCCCGCCGGTGCCCTACGACCGGGCCGCCCAGGAGCGCCGCGCCGCCCGCGCCGAGCGCGACCTGGCCACCCTGGGCCGGGTCAACCCGCTGGCGCTGGAGGAGTTCGCGGCCCTGGAGGAGCGGCACACCTTCCTCGCCACGCAGCTCGAGGACCTGCGGGCCACCCGCCGCGACCTGCTCACCGTCGTCCGCGAGGTCGACGGGCGCATCCACGACGTCTTCGCCTCGGCGTTCGCCGACGTCTCCCGCGAGTTCGAGGGCGTCTTCGCCACGCTGTTCCCCGGCGGGCAGGGGCGGCTGGTGCTCACCGACCCCGAGGACATGCTCACCACGGGCGTGGAGATCGAGGCGCGCCCGCCGGGCAAGAAGGTCAAGCGGCTCTCGCTGCTGTCCGGCGGCGAGCGCTCGCTCACCGCCGTCGCGCTGCTGGTGGCGATCTTCCGCGCCCGGCCCTCGCCGTTCTACGTGCTCGACGAGGTCGAGGCCGCCCTCGACGACGTCAACCTGGGCCGGCTGCTCACCCTCGTCGAGCAGCTGCGGGCGACCTCGCAGCTCATCGTCATCACGCACCAGAAGCGCACGATGGAGATCGCCGACGCGCTCTACGGCGTGAGCATGCGCGGCGACGGCATCACCGGCGTCATCAGCCAGCGGTTGCGCGAGCCCGACCCCGTCTGATGCCGGGGCATGCCCACCAGGCATGACGGCAGGCATTGGTCCCGCCGCGGGCGGCTCCCCGAGGCTGGGCACCGACGCACCCGGGAACCCAGGAGGACCCGTGACCGACCCGCTGCCCACCCGGACCCTCGGCGACCTGGCGGTGCCGGCCGTCGGCTTCGGCGCCATGGTGCTCAGCCCCGGCATGTACGGTGCGGTCGACGAGGAGCGGGCCCAGCAGGCGCTGACGGCGGCGCTGGACGCGGGGGCCACGTTCGTCGACACCAGCGACGGCTACGGACCCGACGGGCACAACGAGCGGCTGGTCGGCCGCGCCGTGCGGGAGCGGCGCGACGAGGTGGTCCTCGCGACGAAGTTCGGGTTCCGCATCCCCGAGGGGGCGCCGGCGCACCACTTCCCGGTCGGCTACGCGTACGGCGAGCTGGCCGTCAACGCCGATCCCCGGCACGTGCGCGCCTACGCCGAGCAGAGCCTGCGCGAGCTGGCCACCGACCGGATCGACCTGTACTACCCGCACTTCCCCGATCCGCAGGTGCCGCTGGCCGACACCGTGGGCGCGGTCGCCGAGCTGGTCGACGCCGGGCTGGTGCGTCACCTGGGCCTGTCGAACGTCACCGCGGCACAGGTGCGCGAGGCGCACGCGGTGCACCCGGTGGCGGCCGTGCAGACCGAGTGGTCGATGTGGCGCCCGGTCGACCCGGACCTGCTCGCCACCACCCGCGAGCTCGGCATCGGGATCGTGGCCTGGTCACCGCTGGGCGGCGGCTTCCTGACCGGCACCGTCACCGCGCTCGCCGACGGCGACTTCCGGCACAACGCGCCGCGCTTCTCCGGCGCGGCGCTGGCCCGCAACAACGACCGGTACGCGCCGGTCCGCGCCCTGGCCGCGGAGCTGGGGCTGGCGCCGGGCCAGCTCGCGCTGGCGTGGCTGCTGGCGCAGGACCCGCACGTGGTGCCCATCCCGGGGAGCCGGACGCCGGCGCACGTGGTCGAGAACGTCGAGGCCGCGCGCGTCGTCCTCGACGCGGGGACGCTGCGCCGCGTCGACGCCGCGCTGGCCGCCTTCGAGCCCGAGGGCGGCACCCTCCTCTGAACGGGGGGGGGGGGGGGGGGGGGGGGGGGGGGGGGGGGGGGGGGGGGGGGGGGGGGGGGGGGGGGGGGGGGGGGGGGGGGGGGGGGGGGGGGGGGGGGGGGGGGGGGGGGGGGGGGGGGGGGGGGGGG
>NZ_JBJGYX010000101.1:0-9013 GCF_054050195.1 Geodermatophilus sp. SYSU D00710 | reverse complement strand
GCGGCCCCCACCCCCGCCCCCCCGCCCCCCCCCCCCCCCCCCCCCCCCCCCCCCCCCCCCCCCCCCCCCCCCCCCCCCCCCCCCCCCCCCCCCCCCCCCCCCCCCCCCCGAGGGGGTCAGGAGCGGGGGGCCTCGTCGTCGGTCTGGTCGTCGGTCTCGTCGTCGGCGTCCTCGCCCGGGTCCTCGGCGGGCAGGTCGTCCACCACCACGAGGAACGGGCGCGGCGGGAGCGGGCGCTCGTCGTCGAAGGGCAGCAGGTCGCTGCCGTCGCCGCCGGCCACGGGCAGGTCGTCGACGACGGCCTCGAGCTCCCCGGTGACCGCCTCGAGCACCGCCGCGGCCTCCTCGGCGGCCTGCCCGACCAGCGCCTCGGCGGCCGTGGCGTCGGCGCGGCTGGGCAGCGGCGCTGGGCGGCCGAAGGCGTAGCCCTGCGCCATGGCGCACCCGTGCCGGCGCAGCCACTCGGCCTGGTCGAGGTCCTCGATGCCCTCGGCGATGACCTGCAGCCCCATGCCCTGGCCCAGCTGCAGCAGCCCCTGCACCAGGGCCGCCGACGACGGCTCGCGGACCACGCCGGCGACGAAGGACCGGTCGATCTTGACGGTGTGGATCGGCAGCCGGTGCAGCGCGGTGATCGCGGAGTAGCCGGTGCCGAAGTCGTCGAGTGCCAGCGTCACGCCGCGGGCGGTCAGCTCCTGCACCGCGTGCAGGGTGGCCTCGGCGGCGAACAGCGCCGTCGACTCGGTGATCTCCAGCTCCAGCCGCTCCGGGGGCAGGCCGGACTCGTCGAGTGCGGCGGCGACCAGGTCGCTGAAGCCCTCCTCGGCCAGGTGCCGGGCGGAGACGTTGACGTGCACCCGCAGCCCGGACGGCCAGCCGGAGGCGTCGTCGCAGGCCCGGCGGAGCACCCACGCGCCCAGCCGCGAGGTCAGCCGGTTGTTCTCCGCGGCGTCGAGGAAGGCGCCCGGCGGCAGCAGCCCGCGGGTGGGGTGCTGCCAGCGGATGAGCGCCTCGTAGCCCAGCAGCGTCTCGTCGGTGAGGGAGACGATCGGCTGGTAGAACAGCCGCAGCTCGTCGGCGTCCAGGGCCCGGCGCAGGTCGGTCTCCAGCTGCAGCAGGTCGACCTCGTCGTCGGTGAGGCCGCCGTCGTGCACCTCGATGCGCGCCCGGCTGCCGTCGCGCTTGGCGCGGGCCAGCGCGCTGTGCGCCCGCTTGAGCAGCTCGTCGGGGGCGACGTCGGAGCCGAGCGTCAGCCCGACGCTGGCCGACAGGACGATCTCGCGGCCGCCGAGCTGGAAAGGGTCGTCGAGGACGGCGAGCAGCCGGTCGGCCAGCGCCCGCAGCCCGTCGAGGTCCTCCACGTCCTCGGCGAGGATGAGGAACTCGTCGGCGCCCAGCCGGACGGCGGTGTCCTCCACCCGGGTGCTCCACCGCAGCCGGTCGGCGACCTGGCTGAGCAGCTGGTCGCCGGCCTCGGTGCCGAGGGTGTCGTTGACCGCCTGGAACCGGTCGAGGTCGAGGTGCACCAGGCCCACCTGCAGCCCGCGCCGGCGGGAGAGCGCCAGGGCGTGGGCGAGCCGGTCGGTCAGCGCGCGGCGGTTGGGCAGCCCGGTGAGGGGATCGGTGAACGCCCGGCGGACCAGGTCCTCCTCGGCCCGCCGCCGGTCTGTGACGTCGACCAGCGACAGGACGGCGAACTGCGGCTCGCCGGTGCTGCGGTGGACGACGTCGTGCGACTGCTGCACCCACAGCTCGCTGCCGTCGGCGCGGCGCAGCCGGCGCTCACCGTCCTGGCGCAGCCACGGGTCCAGCCCCGGCTCGGTCCCGTCGCCGGCCGGGCCGTCGGGCAGCGGGGCGTCGTCGGGGTGGGCCAGCAGGTCGACGTGCCGGCCGACCATGTCGTCGATGCCGCGCCCGGCCAGCGCGCACAGCGCGTCGTTGACCACCAGCAGGTGGCCGTCGAGGTCGACGAGGGCCTGGGGGACGGGGGAGGACAGGAACAGGGCCCGGAACATCTGGCCGCGGTCGGCCAGCAGCGTGTCGATGGCCCGCAGCCTCGTCCCCGCCGGTGCGCCGGCGCCCTCGCCGGGCCGGTCGGCCCGGGGCGGCGGCACGGAGGAGGCGCTGAGAGTCACCTCGACAGGGTGGCCGACGGCGCGGCCGGAACCGCGGAACCGGTACCCGGAATGTCGTGGTCGACCGGTCACTTTCCGTCACATCGGGGGCTCCGGTGTCCTCCCGGGACGCGTGGGACGTGCCCGTGAGCAGCGCCTCCGCCCGACCACGCAGCGTCCTGGCGCACGCGCCCGCGGACACCGGGTGCCCGCCGGGGGGTGCCTGTGGGCCCCGCCGGGGGACAAGGTGGTCCTCCCCGAGGGAGGAGCGCGTCATGGACTGGAAGCTCGAGCTCGTCGCCGTGCCGGTCAGCGACGTGGACCGGGCGCTGACCTTCTACACGGAGGGCGCCGGCTTCCACCTCGACCACGACCACCGGGTGAGCGACGAGGTCAGGTTCGTGCAACTCACCCCGCCGGGCTCGGCGTGCTCGATCGCGATCGGCACCGGCCTGCTCGACACGCCGCCCGGGTCGGTGCAGGGACTGCAGGTCGTCGTCCCCGACGTCGAGGCCGCGCACCGGGAGCTGACCGCCCGCGGCGTGGAGGTCAGCGAGGTCCAGCACCTCCCGTGGGGGTCGTTCGTGTTCTTCAGCGACCCGGACGGCAACGGCTGGGCGATCCAGCAGCTGCCGCCGCGCTGACCGCCGGGAATCCGGCACCGGTCCCGCGCGCTGGTCCCCCCGTGGACAAGCACATCGGCTTCCTCTCCTTCGGCCACTGGCAGCCCATCGCCGGCTCGCGGGTCCGCACCGCACGCGACGCGCTGGTGCAGACCGTCGAGCTCGCCGTCGCCGCCGAGGAGCTCGGCCTCGACGGTGCCTTCGTCCGCGTGCACCACTTCGCCCGGCAGCTGTCCTCCCCGTTCCCGCTGCTGTCGGCGATGGCCGCGCGCACCTCGCGCATCGAGCTCGGCACCGGCGTCGTCGACATGCGCTACGAGAACCCGCTGTACATGGCCGAGGAGGCCGCGGCCACCGACCTGCTCAGCGGCGGCCGGGTGCAGCTCGGCATCAGCCGGGGGTCGCCGGAGACGGCGCTGCGCGGCTCGGAGGCCTTCGGCTACGTGCCGCCGGAGGGGACCACCGACGCCGACCTCGCGCGGGAGAAGACGGCGCTGTTCCTCGCCGCGGTCGGCGGGGCGAGCGTGGTCGAGGCCGACCCGGCGATGACCGGCGGCACCCGCGCCCGGCTGGCGGTGCAGCCGCAGTCGCCCGGCCTGGCCGACCGGATCTGGTGGGGGTCGGGCACCCGCGCCACCGCCGTCCGGACCGCCGAGCAGGGGCTGAACCTGATGAGCTCGACGCTGCTGGTGGAGGACACCGGCGTGCCCTTCGACGAGCTGCAGGCCGAGCAGATCGAGCGCTACCGCGCCGCGTGGGCCGCCGCCGGGTGGGAGCGCGAGCCGCGGGTGTCGGTCAGCCGCAGCGTGGTCCCGGTCGTGTCCGACCTCGACCGCGCCTACTTCGGGGACCGCTCCGGTGAGGACCAGGTGGGCCTGCTGGAGGGCGTGCGCGCCCGGTTCGGCAAGAGCTACGTCGGGGAGCCCGACCGGCTCGCCGAGGAGCTGGCCAAGGACGCCGCCGTGCGCGAGGCCGACACGCTGCTGATCACCGTGCCCAACATGCTCGGCGTCGAGTACAACGCCGCCCTGCTGGAGAACGTCGCCCGGTACGTCGCGCCGGCCATCGGCTGGACGCCCGCCGGACAGCGCTGAGCGCCGGGCTCCTGGAGGAGCCCGGCGCCCAGGCCGGTCGGTGCGGGAGGACTACACGGCCTCGAAGGAGACGTCGCCCGCGGCGTCGATGGAGGCGATGATCGCGGCGCTGTCGGTCGGGTCGTCGGCGGCGCTGACCACGCAGTCGAGCTGCAGTCCGTCGGCCGCGACGAGGACGCTGCGGTCGGACTCGCAGGAGGAGACGACCTCCAGGCCGGTGCTGGCGGCGAACTCCTCGGCCAGGGAGGCCTCGACGTCGGCCACCTGGACGAAGACCGCGTCGCTGGAGATGGTCACGTTGCCCTCGTCGTCGGTCTGCTCGACGGTGTAGCTGACCTCCTGGCCCTCCACCTGCGCGGTGCAGGTGGACACGGTGCCGGCGGCGAGCTCGACGTCCTCGGGGCAGCTGACGTCGGTGACGGTGACGCCGGCCTGCTCCTCGGTGAGCGCCACGATCTGCCGCTCGGCCTCGGCGGTGTCGAGGACCTTGCCGCTGAAGAGGAAGAAGGCGCCGACGCCGAGGCCGGCGACCACCAGGGCGGCGAGGATGCTGCCGATGATCGCGCCGGTGCGCTTCTTCGGCGGGGCGGGCGGCTGGCCGTAGCCGGCCGGGGCGGCGCCGTAGCCGTTCGGGACGCCGGGGCCGCCGGGGGCGGGGAAGGGCGGCGGGGCGTACGGGCCGTGGCCCTGTGGGGTCTGGCCGGAGTGGCGGGGGTCGTGGACCTGGGTCATGGCGGGCTCCTCGATCGGTCCCGGGTCCGTCCCGGGTGCTCGGGAGCACCGTGCCGCGCCCTGCTTGTGACGTCCTTTCACCTGACTTGCAGCCCACGTCAAGTGGCGGTGGCGGGCGCGCCCGGCAGGGATCGAACCTGCGACCAAGTGCTTAGAAGGCACCTGCTCTATCCGCTGAGCTACGGGCGCTCGATGGCCCGATGATGACACCTCCCGCGGGGCCGGCGTGCGCCGCGGCACGGAGGGGTGACGTCCCGGCCGCCGCGCGTCCACAGGGCCGCGGCCGTCCACAACCGCGGTCGCGCGCCCTCGCCGGCCGCGTCGCGGGCCCAGGGTCGTCCCCGGGTCGGCACCGTGCCGGCCGGGAGAACCCGAGGAGCACCGTGAGCGCCACCGAGATCACCGTGACCGGCAACGTCGTCACGTCCCCCAGCCGCGTCCGCACGCCGAACGGCAGCGTCACCAACTTCCGCGTCGCCTCCACCGAGCGGCGCTACGACAGCACCGCGCAGGGCTTCGTCGACGGCGCCACCTTCTTCGTCGACGTCGAGTGCTGGAACGAGTTGGGCGGCAACGTCTCGCACAGCGTCAGCAAGGGCGACCCGGTCGTCGTCGTGGGCACCATCCGCACGCGCGAGTGGGAGTCCGACACCGGCCGCCGCAGCCGGCCGGTCGTCCGTGCCGCCGCGGTGGGTCCCAACCTCGCCCGCGGGACCGCCGAGTTCCGCCGCACGCAGCGCACCTCCGCGGCCGCCGCGGAGGAGGCGGTCCCGCGGCACGAGCCGGCGTCCGAGGAGACCCACGCCGCGGACCGGGACTACTCCGGCCCCATCGAGCCGTTGTACGTCGTGGACCCCGACACCGCCGCGGTCGGCTCCCCCCTCGACGGGACGCTCGACGGAGCACCCGACGAGGAGCTGGACGCACTGCCGGAACCGGCGCTGCGCTAGCCGTCCGCGGACTGGGAGGATCGGGACCGAGAACGCACGGGGGCCGGGCCGGCGAGACGCACCGGCCCGCCCCTCCCTGCGCATCGACACCGCGCACCGACGGAAGGCTCGAACGCCCAGTGGCTCAGTACATCTACTCCATGGTCCGTGCCCGCAAGGCGCACGGCGACAAGGTGATCCTGGACGACGTCACCCTGTCCTTCCTGCCCGGCGCCAAGATCGGCGTGGTCGGGCCCAACGGCGCCGGCAAGTCGACCGTCCTCAAGATCATGGCCGGTCTGGAGCAGCCCTCCAACGGCGACGCGACCCTCTCGCCGGGCTACAGCGTCGGCATGCTCATGCAGGAGCCGCCGCTCAACGAGGAGCTCGACGTGCGCGGCAACGTCGAGGAGGCGGTCAAGCCGCTGCGCGACGCCCTGACCCGCTTCGAGGAGGTCAGCGCGGCGATGGGCGAGCCCGACGCCGACTTCGACGCGCTGCTGGCCGAGCAGGGCGAGCTCATGGAGGTCATCGAGAACGCCGATGGCTGGGAGCTCGACGCCCGCATCGAGCAGGCGATGGACGCCCTGCGCTGCCCGCCCGGCGACGCCGACGTCACCGTCCTCTCCGGCGGTGAGCGCCGCCGCGTGGCGCTGTGCAAGCTGCTGCTCGAGGCGCCCGACCTGCTGCTGCTCGACGAGCCCACCAACCACCTCGACGCCGAGAGCGTGGCCTGGCTCGAGCAGCACCTGGAGAAGTACGCCGGCACCGTCGTCGCCGTCACCCACGACCGGTACTTCCTCGACAACGTCGCCCAGTGGATCCTCGAGCTCGACCGCGGCCGGGCCTACCCCTACGAGGGCAACTACTCCACCTACCTCGAGACCAAGGCCGCCCGGCTGAAGGTCGAGGGCGCCAAGGACGCCAAGCGGCAGAAGCGGCTGGCCGAGGAGCTGGAGTGGGTCCGCTCCAACACCAAGGCGCGGCAGGCCAAGAGCAAGGCGCGCCTGGCCCGCTACGAGGAGATGGCCGCCGAGGCGGAGAAGACCCGCAAGCTCGACTTCGAGGAGATCCAGATCCCGCCGGGCCCGCGGCTGGGCAACGTCGTCGTCGAGACCCACGACCTCACCAAGGGCTTCGGCGACCGCATCCTCATCGACGACCTGTCGTTCACGCTGCCGCGCAACGGCATCGTCGGCGTCGTCGGCCCCAACGGCGCGGGCAAGACCACGCTGTTCAAGATGCTCGTCGGCGAGGAGAAGCCGGACGAGGGCGAGATCAAGGTCGGCGAGACGGTCAAGGTCTCCTACGTCGAGCAGACCCGCAGCGGCATCGACCCCAAGAAGACGTTGTGGGAGGTCGTCTCCGACGGCCTCGACCACATCCAGGTCGGCAACGTCGAGATGCCCTCGCGGGCCTACGTCGCGGCGTTCGGGTTCAAGGGCCCCGACCAGCAGAAGCCGGCCGGCGTGCTGTCCGGCGGTGAGCGCAACCGGCTGAACCTGGCGCTGACCCTCAAGCAGGGCGGCAACCTGCTGCTGCTCGACGAGCCGACCAACGACCTCGACGTCGAGACCCTCACCAGCCTCGAGTCGGCGCTGCTGGAGTTCCCCGGCTGCGCCGTGGTGGTCAGCCACGACCGCTGGTTCCTCGACCGCGTGGCCACCCACATCCTCGCCTACGAGGGCGAGTCGACGTGGTTCTGGTTCGAGGGCAACTTCGCCGACTACGAGAAGAACAAGGTGCAGCGGCTGGGTCCCGAGGCGGCGCGTCCGCACCGGGCCACCTACCGCAAGCTCACCCGCGACTGAGGAAGGACCTCCCTGCCCCCCACCGCTCCCAGGCTCGCGGCGGGCTCCTGCAGGGAGGCCGTTCCAGCACCTCGCCGACGGCCGGTCGGAGCCCTCTGCTCCGGCCGGTCGTCGGCGTCTCAGCCGCCGAACGCGGCGACGAAGCGGGCCTGGCGACGGGTCTCCACCGCGCGGGGTCGGTAGGCGCGGCGGACGAACGCCACGGCCTCCGCGGGCGGCACGCCGTCCAGGACGGCCAGGCAGGCCAGCGCCGTCCCGGTCCGCCCCGTCCCGCCGCCGCAGGCCACCTCGACCCGCTCGGTCGCGGCCCGCCCCCAGGCCTCGGTCAGCGCCGCGCGCAGCGCCTCGGGCTCGGTGGGCAGCCGGAAGTCCGGCCAGCGCACCCAGCGGCTCTCCCAGCCGGGATCGGGCGGCGGCCGGCCCAGCAGGTAGACGCCGAAGGTCGGGAGCGGCCCGGCGGGCAGCGGAGCCCGCAGGCCGCGACCGCGGACCCGGCGTCCCGAGGGCAGCACGACGACGCCCGGCGTGCCGTCGTCCCACCCGTCCACGCCGAGCACGGTAGGACGACGCGCACGCCTCCGGCGTCCGCGGGGGCCGGGCACCGGTTGTGCACACACCGCGGCCGGAGGGCGCTCCGGACCGCGATGTGTGCACGAAGCACGGCGGGAGGGGCGGTCGACGCCGTCGGCGGCGGTACGGCAGGGTGTCGCAGCGTGCGGTTCACGGTGCAGGTCCCCATGCGCTGGTCGGACATGGACGCCTACGGCCACGTCAACAACGTCGTCCACCTGCAGTACTTCGAGATGGCCCGCGTGGCGCTGTTCTTCGAGCGGGCGACGCTGGAGGAGCGGACCGGGCTGCGCCGCGGCACGGTCGTCGCCGCGCACGAGATCCGGTACAAGCGGCCGGTCGTCTACTCGGCCCGCCCGCTCGACGTCCAGATCTGGGTGTCGGACGTGCGCGCGGCCTCCTTCACCTGCCACTACGAGGTCTTCGACCACGAGCGGCTCGCGGTCACCGGCAGCACGCTGCTGGTGCCCTTCGACTTCTCGATCGACCGGCCGCGCCGGCTCAGCCCGGACGAGAAGGAGTTCCTCGCCCGCTGGGCCGACGAGCCGGGGGAGTGACCCGGCTCAGCGGACCGGGGCGGGCTGCGCCACGGTGCTGCCGGCGTGCATCCAGTCGCGTGGCGGCGTCGTCTCGACCACCCGCTTGCCCAGCGGGAACAGGCCGATCGCGGCGAGCTTGAACGACGCGACGCCGAACGGGATGCCGATGATCGTCAGGCAGAACGCGACCCCGGCGACCAGGTGCAGCAGCGCCAGCCACCACCCGGCGACGAGGAACCACAGCAGGTTGCCCACGGCCGAGGCCACCCCGGCGCCCGGCGCGCGCACCGTCGTCCGCCCGAAGGGCCACACCACGAACCCGGCCAGCCGGAACGCGGCGATACCGAACGGGATGGTCACCACCAGCAGGCAGGCCACGACGCCGGCGAGGGCGTAGGCCAGCGCCAGCATCCAGCCGTGCACGAGGAGCCAGACCAGGTTCAGCAGCGTGCGGAGAGTGTCCACACCCTGATCACGGTCCGCGCCGTCCCGGGGTTCCGCGCGCGCCGGTGCCCCGGGACACGTCGTGGGGGGGGGGGGGGGGGGGGGGGGGGGGGGGGGGGGGGGGGGGGGGGGGGGGGGGGGGGGGGGGGCGGCCGCC
>NZ_JBJGYX010000100.1:0-9774 GCF_054050195.1 Geodermatophilus sp. SYSU D00710 | reverse complement strand
CCCCCCCCCCCCCCCCCCCCCCCCCCCCCCCCCCCCCCCCCCCCCCCCCCCCCCCCCCCCCCCCCCCCCCCCCCCCCCCCCCCCCCCCCCCCCGGTCCGTGGCAGGGTGGTCCCCGGGACCGCCCGTGCCCGGGCGGTCCGCTGCCGGCCAGCAACGGAGGTCGCGGTGCGGTACCTCTTCCGTCCTCCCGGGACCGACGGCGCGGAGCTGCTGACGCTGCCGTGGCACCAGCCCCTCGAGGAGTGGGACCCCGAGCTGCTGCTCGAGGTGCCGCAGCGGGGCATCTCGCGGCACGTCGTGCGCTTCGTCGCCGCGCAGGGGAAGGTGTTCGCCCTCAAGGAGATCTCCGAGCACCTGGCCCGCCACGAGTACGCGCTGCTCGGCGAGTTCGAGGAGGAGGGCCTGCCGTCTGTCTCGGTCCTGGGCATCTGCGTGGACCGCCCGAACGGGCAGGACGCCATCCTCGTCACCCGGTACCTCGAGTACTCGATGTCCTACCGCTACCTGTTCTCGCGGCCCAGTGCCCGCCAGTCGGTGGACCAGCTCATGGACACCCTCGTCGTGCTGCTCGTGCGGCTGCACCTGGCGGGCATCTTCTGGGGCGACTGCTCGCTGTCGAACACCCTGTTCCGCCTCGACGCCGGCGCGCTGGCCGCGTTCCTCGTCGACGCCGAGACCGCCGAGCGGCACCCCTCGCTCAGCCGCGGCCAGCGGCACTATGACCTCGACCTGGCCCGCGAGCGGGTCGGCGCCGAGCTGCTCGACCTGCAGTACGGCGACCTGCTGCCCGACGGCGTCGACCCCATCGAGGTGGCCGACAGCCTGCCGGTGCGCTACGCGTCCCTGTGGGACGAGATCACCCGCGAGGAGCTCTTCCAGGCCGACGAGCAGCGCTACCGCGTGGCCGAGCGCCTGCGACGGCTCAACGACCTCGGGTTCGACGTCGGCGAGGTGGAGCTGGTCACCTCCGACGAGGGCGCCCGCCTGCGGGTCGACACCCGGGTCTCCGCGCCCGGCCAGCACCGCCGGGAGCTGTTCCGCCTCACCGGCCTGGAGGTGGAGGAGAACCAGGCCCGGCGTCTGCTCAACGACCTGCGCTCCTTCCGTGCCTGGATGGAGCAGAAGGAGGGCGCGCCGGTCTCGGAGACGGCGGCCGGGCCGCGCTGGCTGGCCGAGGTCTACCGGCCCGTGATCGACGCGATCCCGCCCGAGCTGGCCGGCCGCCTGGCGCCGGCCGAGGTCTTCCACGAGGTGCTCGAGCACCGGTGGTTCCTGTCCGAGCAGGAGGGCCGCGACGTCGGGACGACGCAGGCGGCGCGCTCCTACGTCAGCACCGTCCTCCCGTCGATGCCCCCGGAGCTGACCACACCCTCGGTGATCGCCACCCGTCCCTGATGGGACCCCGCGCCGCTGGTCACGACGCCGACACAGCCGGGTTGCGCAGGTGTGTGGCCTGGGCCACGGTTACGACCACCGGTGATCGTCGGTGTTCGCCGAAACGGAGGCGATGAGTCTTGTCCATCGGAAGAGGGCAGATCCAGCAGCCCGGGGGCGGGGGGTCAACGTGGAGCCGGCGCAGACGGCCGCGGCGGGCCCTGGGGGGCGCGGCGAGCGCGTTCGTCCTCGCCTCCACGCTGGCCGCCTGCGGCGGCGGTGAGGGCGGCAGCACCCCGACGCTGACCTGGTACATCAACCCCGACTCCGGGGGGCAGGCGACCATCGCCGAGCGCTGCTCCGAGGAGTCGAACGGGGCCTACCGGATCGAGGTGGCCCAGCTACCCCGCGACTCGCCCGCCCAGCGGGAACAGCTGATCCGCCGGCTCGCGGCCAACGACGAGTCGATCGACCTCATGAGCCTGGACGTCGTCTTCCCGCCGGAGTTCGCCCAGGCGGGCTTCCTCGCTCCCGTACCGGAGGACGTCGCGCAGGAGGTCAGCGAGGGGGTCTTCCAGGGGGCGCTGGACTCCGCCACCTGGAACGACGAGCTCGTCGCGGTCCCCTTCTGGTCCAACACCCAGCTCCTCTGGTACCGGAAGTCGGTCGCGGAGGCGGCGGGGCTCGACATGAGCCAGCCGGTCACCTGGGACCAGCTGATCGAGGCCGCCGAAGGTCAGGACAAGCTGCTCAGCGCCCAGGGCAGGCGGTCGGAGTCCCTGATGGTGTGGTTCAACGCGCTCCTCGAGTCCGCCGGTGGCCAGTACATCGTGGAGAGCGGGGAGACCCCCGACGACATCGAGTTCGGTCTGGCCACCCCCGAGGCGGACCGCGCCTCGGAGGTGATGGCGGCCGTCGCCAACTCCTCCGCGGTCGGCGCCGGCTTCACCACGGCCAGCGAGGACACCAGCGCGACCGAGTTCGAGAGCGACGACGCCGGCTTCATGGTGAACTGGCCGTTCGTCTACGCCCAGGCGCTGAGCAAGGTCGAAGCCGGCACCCTGGACCAGTCGGTGCCCGACGACTACGGCTGGGCGCTGTACCCCGCGGTCGACGAGGGGACGCCGAGCGCGCCTCCCCTCGGCGGGATCGACATCGCCGTGTCGGCGTTCAGCCGGTACCCCGACCTCGCCTACGAGGCGGTCACCTGCATCGTCCAGGACGACAACCAGGCCGAGTACATGGTGACCAACGGCAACCCGGCGTCGTCGATCGCGGTGTACGACGACCCCGAGGTGCAGGAGGCCTATCCCATGGCCGACACCATCCGCGAGTCCCTGGAGCTGGCTGCCTCCCGCCCGCTGACGGCCTACTACAGCGAGGTCCTCGGGTGCTTCCTGCGGGAGTTCCACCCGCCGGGCTCGGTCAACGACCAGACTGGTGAGCGCACGGAGACGCTCACCCGGGCCGTCCTGTCAGGAGAGCAGCTGCTATGACACAGACGACGCTCCCACCCACGGAGAAGACCCAGCCGGTCTCGGCGCCGCGCGGGTCGATCAGCGACCGGTCACGGGCTGAGCGCAAGCTCGGCTGGCTGCTCGCGGGGCCGGCCTTCGTGGTCATGCTCCTGGTGACCGCCTACCCGATCGTCCAGGCGGTCTACTACTCGCTGTTCAACTACCGGCTGACCGACCCGGACAACCGGACCTTCGAGGGCCTCTCCAACTACTGGGTGATCCTCACCGACAGCGTGTGGTGGCAGGCCATCCTCGTCACCGTGATCATCACGGTGGTCACGGTGGCCGTCGAGCTGGTCCTCGGGTTCGCTCTGGCGCTGGTCATGGCCAAGGCCCTCTCGTCGATCCGCCCGGTGGTCCGGGCAGCCATCCTGATCCCCTACGCGGTGATCACGGTCGTGTCCGCCTTCGCCTGGCAGTTCGCCTTCCGGATCGACACCGGCTTCGTCAACGGCTGGTTCGCCTGGCTGCCGGGCGTCAGCGACACCACCGACTGGTTCGGTGGCCAGGCCTCCTCGCTCTTCGTGATCTGCCTGGCCGAGATCTGGAAGACGACCCCGTTCATCTCGCTGCTGCTCCTGGCCGGTCTGGCCCAGGTGCCCGACGTGCTGCAGGAGGCGGCCAAGGTCGACGGCGCCACCTGGTGGCAGCGGATGTGGCGGGTGACCATCCCCAACATGAAGGCCGCGATCATGGTGGCGCTGCTGTTCCGGACTCTCGACGCGTTCCGGATCTTCGACAGCATCTTCATCATGACCGCGGGTGCGAACAACACCGAGTCGGTGTCGTTCCTCGCCTACCGGCAGACGATCTCCCGGGTGGAGATCGGCCTGGGCTCGGCCGTCTCCGTGCTGCTCTTCCTGTCGGTGGTGCTCATCGCCTTCAGCTTCATCAAGGGATTCCGGGTCGACCTGGCCCAGGCACGAGGGGAGCGCTGATGTCGACCAAGGAGAAGACCTGGTGGTGGATCGGCGGCGTCCTGATCGTCCTCTACTGCCTGTTCCCGATCGCCTGGATCGTCTCGCTCTCCTTCAAGACCACGGCGGACCTCGCGAACAAGTCGTTCCTGCCGTCGGCCTGGACGTGGGAGAACTACTCGACGATCCTCACCGGCTCAGCCAGTGACCTGTTCCTGCCGGCGCTGCGCAACAGCTTCGGGATCTGCCTGATCGCCACCGCGATCTCCTGCATCCTCTCGATGTTCGCCGCGTACGCCATCGCCCGGCTGGACTTCCCCGGGAAGAGGCTGATCCTCGGTACCGCGCTCGCGGTGGCGATCTTCCCGGTCATCTCGATCGTCACGCCGCTGTTCAACCTGTGGCGGCAGATCGGGCTGTACGACACCTGGCCGGGGCTGATCATCCCGTACCTGTCCCTCACCCTGCCGATCTCCATCTGGACGATGTCCGCGTTCTTCCGCGAGATCCCGTGGGAGATGGAGCAGGCGGCCCAGGTCGACGGCGCGACGACGTGGCAGGCGTTCCGCAAGGTGATCGTCCCGCTGGCGGCGCCCGGCGTCTTCACCACGGCGATCATCGCGTTCTTCATCGCCTGGAACGACTTCGCGTACGGCATCTCGCTGACCTCGACCAGCAACGCGCGCCCCGTCCCCGCCGCGCTCGGTCTCTTCTCCGGGGCCTCCCAGTTCCAGGACCCGACCGGGGCCATCGCCGCGGCGGCGGTCATCGTCACCATCCCCGTCGTCGTCCTGGTCCTGCTGTTCCAGCGGCGCATCGTCGCCGGCCTCACCAACGGCGCGGTCAAGGGCTGACCCGGCCGTGCCCACCATCCCGCCGACCCACCGAGGGGACGAGAACTGATGGCCTCCATCGAGATGCGGAACATCGTCAAGCAGTACGGGGACGGCTACCCGGCCGTGAACGACGTCAGCCTGGACATCGCCGACGGCGAGTTCATGATCCTCGTCGGCCCGTCCGGCTGCGGGAAGTCCACGCTGCTGCGGATGATCGTCGGGCTGGAGGACATCACCAGCGGCGACATGGTCATCGGCGGCAAGCGGGTCAACGACCTCGCGCCGCGCGAGCGCAACCTGTCCATGGTCTTCCAGAACTACGCGCTCTACCCGCACATGACGGTGTTCGAGAACATCGCCTTCCCGCTCCGGCTGTCCAAGACGCCCGACGACGAGGTCCGGCGCCGGGTGAACGAGGCGGCCGACGTGCTCGAGCTGCGCGAGCACCTCGAGCGCAAGCCGGCCAACCTCTCCGGTGGCCAGCGGCAGCGCGTCGCGATGGGGCGGGCGATCGTGCGCCAGGCCGAGGCGTTCCTGTTCGACGAGCCGCTGTCCAACCTCGACGCCAAGCTGCGCGGCCAGATGCGCACGGAGATCAGCCGGCTGCAGCGCCGGCTGGGCATCACGACCGTCTACGTCACCCACGACCAGACCGAGGCGATGACGCTGGGCGACCGGGTGTGCGTCCTGCGCAAGGGGAAGATCCAGCAGGTCGCCTCGCCGCGGGAGCTGTACGAGCAGCCGGTCAACCTCTTCGTCGCAGGGTTCATCGGCTCCCCGCCGATGAACTTCCTGCCCGCGACGCTCGAGGGCGACAGCCTGACGACGCCGTTCGGGTCGATCCGCCTCGACGAGCAGCGGGTCGCCGCGGTGCGGGGCCGGGAGCTGCTGCTGGTGGGCATCCGGCCGGAGTACTTCGAGGACGCGTCGCTGGTCGACGAGGTCAAGCGGCCGCTCGGGTCGGTGTTCCGCGCCCGGGTCGACGTCACCGAGTGGCTGGGTGACTCGCAGTACGCCTACATCCCCTACGAGGCGCCCGAGGTGGTCACCAACCAGCTGCGGGCCCTGTCCAAAGAGCTCGACTCCGAGGAGCTGCGCACCCAGGCGATCGTGTCCATCGACTCGACCAGCCGGATCCGTGAGGGCCGGGAGGCGGAGTTCTGGCTCGACAGCCGGAAGGTCCACGTCTTCGACCCGCAGACCGGCGAGAACCTCACCCGCGACGCGGAGGCCGGCGCCCGGCTCACCCAGATGGCCACAGAGGACCGGGTGGAGCAGGTGCAGGAGGCGCAGGCCACCGGGCAGACCGTCGGCTCCAGCGTGATCTCCGAGTCGTCCGGGTCCACCGGGTCGTCCGGGGCACACCGGTCCGGAGCGGCGTAACCACGCCGGCCGTGGACCACCGCCGTCCCTGGTGGCGGACGGCGGTGGTCTACGAGGTCTACCTGCGCAGCTACGCCGACGGCAACGGCGACGGGCTGGGCGACGTCGGCGGCCTGCGGGACCGGCTGCCCCACCTCGCCGACCTCGGCGTCGACGCCCTGTGGATCACGCCCTGGTACCCGTCGCCGATGGCCGACGGCGGGTACGACGTCGCCGACTACCGCGACGTCGACCCGCGGTTCGGCACGCTGGCCGACGTCGACGCGCTGCTCGCCGACGCGCACGCCCTCGGGCTGCGGCTGGTCGTCGACCTGGTCGCCAACCACACCTCGTCCGAGCACCCGTGGTTCCGCGCGGCGCTGGCCGCCGGCCCCGGGTCCCCGGAGCGGACGCGCTACTTCTTCCGCGACGGCCGGGCCGGTGGGGACGAGCCGCCCAACGACTGGATCAGCGCGTTCGGCGGCTCGGCGTGGACCCGGGTGCGCGGGCCCGACGGCCGGCCGGGCCAGTGGTACCTGCACCTGTTCGCCCCCGAGCAGCCCGACCTCGACTGGGGATCGCCGGACGTCCGCGAGGAGTTCGACGGGATCGTGCGCTTCTGGCTCGACCGCGGGGTGGACGGCATCCGCGTCGACGCCGCGCCGGCGATGGCCAAGGTGCCCGAGCTGCCCGACGCCGGGCACGGGCCCGGCGCGGCCTTCGCCAGCAGCGAGTGGGTGGACAACCCGCACTGGGACGTCGACGCGGTGCACGAGATCTTCCGCCGGTGGCGCCGCATCGGCGACACCTACGACGGTGACCGGCTGTTCGTCTCCGAGGCCGTGGTCAACGGGCCCGAGCGGCTGGCCCGCTACGTCCGCCCCGACGAGCTGCACACCACCTTCAACTTCGACTACCTCAAGGCCCCGTGGGACGCCGGCGCGCTGCGGGCGGTGGTCGACGGCACGCTGGCCGCCCTCGCCCCGGTCGGGGCGCCGGCCACGTGGGTGCTGTCCAGCCACGACGAGACCCGCCACGTCACCCGCTTCGGCCGGGCCCGCAGCGGCGCGGCCGTCATGGGCTTCGACGACGCCGCGCCCACCGACCTCGGACTCGGGCTGCGCCGGGCCCGCGCCGCGGCGCTGCTGACGCTGGCGCTGCCCGGCGGCGCGTACCTGTACCAGGGGGAGGAGCTCGGCCTGCCCGAGGTCGAGGACCTGCCCGAGGAGGCCCTGCAGGACCCCACCTGGGAACGCTCCGGGCGCACCGCGCGCGGCCGGGACGGCTGCCGGGTGCCGCTGCCGTGGTCGGGCGACCGGCCGCCGTTCGGCTTCGCGCCCGACGGCGTGGCCCCGTGGCTGCCCCAGCCGCCGTCGTGGCGGTCGCTGACGGTCGAGGCGCAGTCCGCGGACCCGTCCTCGACGCTGTCGCTGTACCGGGCGGCCCTGCGGCTGCGGCGGGAGCGGCTGGGGGAGGAGCCGCTGAGCTGGCTGGACCTCGGCGACGACGTCCTGGCCTTCGACAGGGGGCCGGCGCTGCGCTGCGTGGTCAACCTGTCCGCCCGGCCGGTGCCGCTGGCCGGGCTGGGCGAGGTGCTGCTCGCCAGCGCGGGGGGCGGCGCGGACCTCCTGCCGGACACCGCCGCCTGGCTGGTGGCCCGCTAGGCGATCCCGGCGGGACGCTGCTGCCGGGCCGCGGCCAGCTCGGCGGCGGTCGGCGGGTCGGCGCCCACCCGCGTGCAGTTGAGGGCGGCGACCAGCGCGGCGTCGTCGACCAGGGCCAGCAGGTCGTCGTCGGGGAGGGCCTCCAGCGCCGCCCGGCCGGTCACGCCGGCGGCGAGCAGCCCGGAGAACAGTCCGGCGGCGAGCGAGTCGCCGGCACCCACCGTGTCGACCACGGTCACCCGCGGCGGGGCGCGGTGCAGCAGCGGGCGGCCGGGGCGGGCGATCCGCAGCGGCGCGCCGCCGTCGGTGAGCAGCACCAGCGCCGGGCCGCGCGCCGCCCACCGCTGCGCGGCGTCGTCGAGGTCGGTCGCGTCCGGCTCGAGCCAGGCGAGGTCCTCGGCGCTGACCTTGACCAGGTCGGCGACGGCGACCAGCCGGTCCAGTCGCGACCGCACCGACTCGGGGTCGTTGCCCAGGGCCGCGCCGACCGGGCCGCCGGCCAGCATCGGCCGCACGTTGGGGTCGACGCTGACCAGCGCGGTGCCGGACAGCCGCTCGGCCAGCCGGGCGATCGCGTCGCCACCCGGCGGCGTCCACGAGGAGATCGAGCCGACGTGGAGCAGCGCCGTCCCCTCCGGCAGCACCGCGGCCAGCTCCTCGTCGGTCCACTGCCAGTCGGCCGCGCCCTGCACGTGGAAGCCGTAGTCGGCGGAGCCGTCGGGGCCCAGGCCGACGACGGCGAGGCTGACCGGCTCGCCCGCCGTCACGAACCCCGAGACGTCGACGCCCGAGAGCTCGGCGTGCCGGCGCAGCGCGGGCGCCATCGGGCCGGTGCCCAGGCGGGCCAGCAGCGCGACCCGGGTGCCCAGCCGGCCCGCCGCGACCGCCACGTTGAGCGCGTTGCCGCCGGGCCGGGCCACGTAGTGCGGTGCGGTGCCCTCGGGGCCGGCATCGGCGTCGGGGACGGGCAGCAGGTCGACGACGAGCTCGCCGAGCACGGTGAGCACGGGGCCGGTGCGGCCGGGGACGTCGCGGTCCATCGCCCGACCATAGGGCCCCCGGACCGCGGGCACCCGGGGATCCCCGGAGGGAGGACGGGGGACGTCCCTGTTGGCTAGGGCACCGGTCCTGCTGGGACGATGAGCGGGAGGACCGCCGCGGACCGCGGCGGTCGGTATGCCAGAGGCGGCGCCGGACCGCGCCGGACCAGGAGGAGCTCGCCATGCCCAACCCGATCGTCAAGCTGTGGCGGTACCTGACGGCGTCGGCCAACGCGCAGATCGACCAGCGCGCCGACCCGAAGATCCAGATCCAGCAGGCGATCGAGGCCGAGCAGCAGCGGCACCAGGCGCTGGCCAACCAGGCCGCCGCCGTGCTGGGCAACCAGCGCCAGCTGGAGATGCGCCTGAACCGCCAGCTCGGCGAGGTCGAGAAGCTGCAGGCCTCGGCCCGCCAGGCGCTGGTCCTCGCCGACCAGTCCCGCGCCAAGGGGGACGCCGCCAAGGGCGCCGAGTACGAGAACGCCGCCCAGGCCTTCGCCACCCAGCTGGTGGCCGCCGAACAGGCGATGGAGGACCTCAAGCGCAGCCACGACGAGGCGCTGCAGGCCGCCGAGCAGGCGCGCGGCGCGGTGGAGCAGAGCCGGATGCGGCTGCAGACGACGCTGGCCGAGCGCACCAAGCTGATGAGCCAGCTCGAGCAGGCCAAGATGCAGGAGCACGTGGCCGCCTCGATGCGGCAGGTCAACGAGCTCTCGGCACCGGGCAACACCCCGAGCCTGGCCGAGGTCCGCGACAAGATCGAGGCGCGCTACGCCAACGCCCTCGGCCAGGCCGAGCTGGCGCAGACCTCGGTCGAGGGCCGCATGCTCGAGGTGCAGAAGGCCACCCTCGACGTCGCCGGCGCGTCGCGGCTGGAGCAGATCCGCGCGGCCATGGGCGGGAGCGGCACCGGCCAGCAGGCGGTGGAGGGCGGCACCGGTGCGGCCGGGGCGATCGGCCCCGGGACGGCGTCGCCGTCGTTCGAGAAGACCGAGCAGACCGCCCAGCGCCCCGAGAACGCCTGATCGACGACGCGACGGGGCCCGGTCACCGCCAGGTGACC
>NZ_JBJGYX010000099.1:0-9859 GCF_054050195.1 Geodermatophilus sp. SYSU D00710 | reverse complement strand
GCGGCCCCGCCGGCCCCCCGCCCCCCCCCCCCCCCCCCCCCCCCCCCCCCCCCCCCCCCCCCCCCCCCCCCCCCCCCCCCCCCCCGGCCCCCCCCCCCCCCCCACCCCCACGCCTCGGACCAGCGCGACCACCCGTTCGGGTCATCCCGGGCCCGCGACCGGTTCACCGCCGGGGCGCCGGGGCACCCGGGCGCCGCGGCGGGCGGACCCCGGGGAGCCCCGAGGGTGTAGCCCCGCCGCAGGGAGGGAACCGCGATGCGTCTCGGAACCGCCATCGTGCTGCTCGCGCTGGGCGCCGTCCTCACCTTCGCGCTGCGCGTCGACGTCAGCGGCATCGACCTGCCGGTGGTCGGCTGGATCCTCATGGCCGCGGGCGCCCTGGGCATCGTGCTCGAGGTGGCGCTGTGGGCTCCGCGCCGCCGCCGGGTCACCCGGACCGAGGCCCACGACCCCTACGGCGGGCCGGCCCGGCGGACGACGACCGACGAGACCTACTGACCGCCCGGACCCCTCAGCCCGTGGGGAGCAGGCCCCGGGACGCGGCGACGGCGACCGCCTCGGTTCGGCTGCCCGCGCCGAGCTTGGCCAGGATGTTGCTGACGTGCACGCTGGCGGTCTTCTCGCTGATGTAGAGCTCGCTGCCGATCTGCCGGTTGGTGCGGCCACGGGCGAGCAGCGCCAGCACCTCGGTCTCCCGCGGCGTGAACACCGCGGCGGTCGCCACCACCCGGCCGGCCCCGGGCAGCTCCAGCCGCGCGCGGCGGGCCAGCGCGGTCACCGCGGCCAGCAGCGGCCGCGCGCCCAGCGACCGGGCGGTGCCGGCCGCGGCGGTCAGCGGCCCGAGGGCGGCGTCGCGGTCACCCGCCGCGACCAGCGCCTCGGCCAGCCGCCACCGGCAGCGCGCCTGCTCGTAGACGTGCCCGTAGCCGAACGCCTCCGCGGCGGCCGACCACAGCCGCGGTGACGCCTCACCGGCCAGCCGGGCGGCCTCGGCGTCGAGCCGGGCCAGCCACGCGGCGGCCTCCACGCCGTGCGGCCCGACCGCGCGGGCGTGGTCGGCGACCGCGTCGCGGCCCAGGGTCACCAGCGACTCCCCCGCCGCCGTCCACTCCGCCACCGCCGCGGCGTCGCCGGTGAGCCGGGCCGTGGCGGCGGCGTCGGCGACCGGCGCCAGCGCGGTGGCCACCAGCCGCACGACGGCGAGCCGCTCGTCACCCCACAGGTCGGCCAGCGTCGCGGCGGCACCGCGGGCGCTGCGGACCGCGGTGGCCGGGTCGCCGCTCCAGGCGGCGACGTCGATCTCGGCGCCCGCGGTGGCCAGCAGGAGCAGCACGTGGGTGTCGAGCCGGCCGGCCAGCCCCCGGGCCCAGGCGATCCGCGCGGCCGCCGAGGGGTCGCCGCGGCCGACCTGCACCAGCAGGCCCGCCGCCCGCACGTGCGCCGCCATCTCCGGCACGCGCGCCAGCCGGTCGGCCAGCGCCAGGCTGCCGTCCCAGTCGCCGAGCACGTAGCGCGAGACGACGCCCAGGTGGCGCAGCTCCGCCGCGTAGAACGACCACTCGACGCCGAGCACCCGGGCCCGTGTCAGCCCCTCGTCGCTCCAGCGCAGCGTCTCCTGCACCGCCCCACCCTCGTACGCGACGATCGCCAGGTTGAACAGCACCCGGATCTCGACGTCGGCGTCACCGGAGCGGCGGGCGCGGACCAGCGCCTCCTCCAGCCGCGTGGTCAGGCCGTCCCCGCCGCGGGAGCGGGCCAGCGACACCGCGACGTCGGCCCAGGCGCTGTCCAGCCCGAGCGCGTCGGCGGCGGCCAGGGCCTCCTCGGCGGCGGCGTCACCCTCGGCGCGGCGGCCCACCTCGTAGCAGGCGCGCGCGTGCGTGGCCGCGGCCCAGGTGCGCGTGGGCGAGGGCGGCGTGGCCGGGACCAGTGCCATCGCCGCCGTGGTCTCGCGCACCGCGGAGGCCTGGTCCTCGATGCGGGCCAGCGCCTGGGCCAGCGTGTAGTGCACCCGCGCCCGCAGGTCGCGGTCGCCGTCGGGCCCGAGGACCTCCTGCGCCGCCCGCAGCAGGGCCACCGCCCGGTGCAGCTCGCCGCCGCGGCGGGCGGCGGTCGAGGTGTCCAGCAGCAGCTCGGCCTGGCTCCGCCCGGCCCGCTCGGCGGCGTCGGGCACGGCCGGCCACAGCGCGAGCGCGGCCTCCAGGTGCTGCAGCTGCTCGGCCGGGGCGCCGACCCGCCGGGCCTCGTCGGCGGCCTCCAGCGAGGCCGCCAGGGCGCCGGCCAGGTCGTTGCTCTCCCGCAGGTGGTGCGCCCGCTCGGCGGCGGTGCCCGCGGCCGGGACGGCGGCCAGGTGCGCGGCGACCGCGGCGTGCAGCCGGACGCGCTCGCCGGGCAGCAGGTCGGCGAGGACGGCCTCGCGCAGCAGCGCGTGCCGGAACCGGTAGGCGCCGTCGGGGCCGACGACGAGCAGGTGGGAGTGCACCGCCTCGGCCAGCGCGCGCTCCAGGTCGACGTCGGAGAGCCCGCCGACGGCGGCGACGAGCTCGTGGCGCACCCGCCGGCCGGCCACCGCGGCGACCCGCAGCACCTGCTGCGCGGCCGGGCCCAGCTGCTCGACCCGCGCGAGCAGCACGTCGGTGAGACCCAGCGGCAGGGTCTCCCCGGCCAGGCCCGCGGCCAGCAGCTCCTCGGCGTAGAACGCGTTGCCCTCGGCGCGGGCCACGACGTCGTCGACCGTGCGGTCGGGGACCCCGGCGGCCAGGCCGCGCACCAGTTCCTCGACGGCGGCGTCGGGCAGCGGGGCGAGGTCGAGCCGCTCGACGCCGGGCAGCCGCACCAGCTCGGCCAGCAGCGGGCGCAGCGGGTGGCGGCGGTGCAGGTCGTCGGAGCGGTAGGAGGCGACGACGGCGACCGGCTCGTCGTCGAGCCGGGCGAGCAGGTAGCGCAGCAGGTCGCGGCTGGAGCGGTCGGCCCAGTGCAGGTCCTCGAGCACCACGAGGACCGGCGCGTCGGCGGCCAGCCCGGCCAGCGCCCCGGCGACGGACTCGAACAGCTGCAGCCGGCCGTCGTCGACCGGTGGGCGGAGGGTGCGCACGGGGCTGGGCAGGTCGGCGGCGTCCGGCTCGTGGCCACCGCCCGGCCGCGCGGCGAACAGGCCGGCCGCGTCCTGGCCGAGCTCGGCGGCGACCGGCCGGAGCAGGTCGACGAAGGGCAGGTAGGGCAGGCCCACCTCGCCGAGGTCGACGCAGTGCCCGACGAGCACCCGCAGGCCGCGGGCGGCGGCGCGGGCGGCGAGCTCGTCGAGCAGGCGGGACTTGCCGACGCCGGCGTCACCGGCCACGAGCACGGCCGAGCCACGGCCGGTGACGGCGCGCTCGACCGCGGACTCGAGCTCGGCGAGCTCGCCGGCCCGGCCCACCAGGGGTCGCTCGTCCCACCGCGGCACGGCGCCGATCGTGGCACGCGACCCCGACAGCGCCGTGGTCAGCGAGGCCGCCGCAGCCGCAGGGTCCGCCGGGGCCGGCGCCGGGTGCCCTGCCCGATGGCCTGCAGCACCTCGCGCCGGTAGGCCAGCTCCGCCTCGAGTCCGGGGTCGGGGTAGGTGCTCATCGCCGTCTCCTCGTCGTGGTGGCGTCCGGTGGGGACGGCGACCACGGTCGGCCTGAGGCGGCACCCCGGGCATCGGGCGACCGGGCAGTCCTCGACCGCCCCCGGGGTCTGAGACCCCCTCAGACGCGCCTGGCGCGCGCCTGAGGAGCCGGGCGGCGAGGCTGGGCACATGGCCGACCTCCCCCCGACCGTCTTCGTCCTCTTCGGCGCCACCGGCGACCTGGCCGCGCGCATGGTGCTGCCGGCCTTCGACCGGCTCCAGCGGCGTGGCCTGCTGCCCGCGGACTGGCGGCTGGTCGGCAGCGGACGCGGCGAGCGCTCCGACGACGAGTTCCGCGACCACGTGCGCGACACCCTGGCCGAGCACGGCGACGGCGGGCCCGCCGACGGCCTGCTCGACCGGCTGCGCTTCGCCGGCGGCGGGCACACGCCCGAGGACCCCGGGCAGCTGCTCGACGTCGTCGGGCGGGCGCGCGAGGAGATCGGTGCCGACGCGCAGCTGGTGCACTACCTCGCCGTCCCGCCCGGCGCGTTCGAGGGGATCACCCGCGCCCTGGACGCCCACGGCCTGGCCGCGGGCTCCCGCGTCGTCTACGAGAAGCCCTACGGCACCTCCCCTGCGGACTTCCGCGAGCTCGACGAGCTGGTGCACTCGGTCCTCGACGAGGAGCAGGTCTTCCGCATCGACCACTTCCTCGGCAAGGAGGGCACCCAGGACCTGCACGTCCTGCGCTTCGGCAACGGGCTGTTCTCCTCGGTGTGGAGCCGCGAGCACGTCGCCCAGGTGCAGGTCGACGTGCCCGAGACCCTCGACGTCGCCGACCGCGCGGAGTTCTACGACGCCACCGGCGCGACGCTGGACATGCTGGTCACCCACCTCTTCCAGGTGGCCGCCGAGGTCGCGATGGAGCCGCCGGCCTCGCTGACGTCGGCGGACCTGCAGGAGGCGCGCGAGGCGGTGATGGCGGCGTTCCGGCCGCTGGCGCGCGAGGACGTCGTGCTCGGTCAGTTCGAGGGCTACCGCGACCTCGACGGCGTCGCCGGCGACAGCCGCACCGACACCTTCGTCGCAGCGCGGCTCTGGGTGGACACCGACCGCTGGCGCGGGGTGCCGTTCCTGCTGCGCACCGGCAAGCGGATGGCCGAGTCGCACCAGCGTGTGACGCTGGTGATGCGGCGGCCGGACGGGCCGGTCGGCGCCACCCCCGGTGGCGGGAACACCGTCTCGCTGTCGCTGTCGGGCGCGGGCTCCCTCGACCTCGGCCTGGTCGCCAAGCGGCCGGGCCCGGACCTCGACCTCGCGGTCGCCGGGGCCTCGCTGGACCTGGGCGCGGTGCCCGGCGGCGAGCCGCTGCCGGCCTACGCCTCGCTCATCCACGACGTGCTGGTCGGCGACCGCTCGCTGTTCACCACCAGTGCCGGGCTGGCCGAGGCCTGGCGGGCGGTCCAGCCGGTGCTCGACGCCCCGCCGGAGGTCCGGCCCTACGAGCCGGGCTCGTGGGGGCCGGAGGCGGCGCAGGCGCTGGCCGACCCGTGCGGGTGGGTGCTGGGCTGAGGTGGGGTCCGGACCGGGCTCTGGTCGCCTCGCGGCGAGAGGCACGACGCGGCTCCAGCCCCCGACCGGGGTCGGGGCGGTAGTCCGCGAAGGCGGTATCCAATTGGCACCCGGGGACACAGAATCGCCCGGTCCGGACGACACCGAAGGTACCCCTCCCCCGGCCGATGACACACGGGATCGCCACCACACCCACCTGCCAGACTCCGCGCCGTGGGTTCCCTGACGCCGACCGAGGCGGCCGTGCTGGACGCCGTCGACGAGGCCGCCACCGTCGACCTGCTGTGCCGGCTGGTCGCCGTCCCCTCGGTCGGCGGCACCGCGGCCGAGTGCGAGGTGCAGGCGCTGGTCGCCGCCGAGCTCGACGGCCTCGGCTGCGACGTCGACCGCTGGGCCATCGACCTGCGGGCGGCCGCGACCGCTCCGGACGCGCCCGGTCAGGAGGTCGTGCGCGAGGAGGCGTGGGGCGTCGTCGGCACGGTCCCCGCCACCGACGACGGGGACCCCGCACTGGTGCTGTGCGGGCACTCCGACGTCGTGCCGACCGGCGACCGCGCGCTGTGGGCCGGCGACCCGTTCACCCCGCGGCTCGACGGCGGCGCGGTGCACGGCCGCGGCGCCTGCGACATGAAGGGCGGCCTGGCCGCCGCGCTCGCCGCGCTGGCCGCCGTGCGGGCCGCCGGCGTGCGGCTGCGCCGGCCCATGGCGCTGCACAGCGTGGTCGGTGAGGAGGACGGCGGCCTGGGTGCGTGGGCGACGCTGGCCCGCGGGCACCGCGGCGACGCCTGCGTCATCCCCGAGCCCACCGACGGCGCCGTCGTCACCGCCGCGGCCGGGGCGCTGACGTTCCGGCTGGAGGTGACCGGTGCCGCGGCCCACGCGGCGATGCGCGACCGCGGGGTCAGCGCCGTGGAGCTGTTCGCGCAGCTGCACGCCGACCTGCGCGACCTCGAGGCGGAGCGGCAGCGCGGCGCCGACCCGCGCTTCGCCGGCGAGCGGTATCCCTTCGGGCTGTCGATCGGCACCGTGCACGCCGGGGACTGGGCCTCGACGGTGCCCGACCGGCTGGTGGCCGAGGGCCGCTACGGCGTGCGGCTGGGCGAGCCGGTCGAGGTCGCCCGCGCGGCGTTCGAGGACCGGGTCGCCGCGTTCTGCGCGGGGCACCCGTGGCTGGCCGCCCACCCGGTGCGGGTGACCTGGACCGGCGGCACCTTCGCCAGCGGGTCGCTGCCGCCCGGGCACGAGCTCCTCGGCCAGGTCCGCGACGCCGTCGTCGACACCGGCGGGGCCCGGCCGCCCGAGCGGGCGGTGTCCGCCGGCACCGACCTGCGGCTCTACGCGGCCGCCGGGATCCCCACGCTGCACCTGGGCCCCGGCGACCTGCACCTCGCCCACGGCCCGGCCGAGCGGGTGCCCGTGGCCGAGGTGACCGCGGTCGCCCGGGCGCTGGCGCTGCTCACCGTCCGGCGCTGCGGGGTCGCGTGATCGGCTACGACGACTTCGCGGCGCTGGCCGGCGACTCACCCACCGCGCGCACCGAGTGGGCCGCCGTCGTCGCCGCGTGGAGCGAGCCGCACCGCCGCTACCACGACCTGCACCACCTGGCCGCCGTCCTCGGGCTGGTGCGCGAGCTGGGCGGCGCCGCGGAGGACCCGGCCGCGGTCGCGCTGGCCGCCTGGTACCACGACGTCGTCTACGACCCCCGCCGTGGCGACAACGAGCAGGTGAGCGCCGAGCGGGCCCGGGCGGGGCTGCGCGGCCTGGTGCCGCCGGCGCGGCTGGACGAGGTCGTGCGGCTGGTGCTGGTCACCGCCGGGCACGACGCCGCGCCGGGCGACGGGAACGGGGCGGTGCTCTGCGACGCCGACCTCGCCGTCCTGGCCGGGCCGCCGGACGCCTACGCGGCCTACGCCTCGGCCATCCGCGCGGAGTACGCCCACCTGTCCGACGAGGTGTTCACCGCCGGGCGGATCGCCGTCCTCGGGTCGCTGCTGGCGCTGCCGGCGCTCTACCGGCTGCCGGCGACACGGGAGTGGGAGCCGCGGGCGCGGGCCAACCTCACCGCGGAGGCCGCCCTGCTGCGCTCGCGCGCTTCTTGACCCGCAGGCCCGCGGCGGTCAGCCGGGTGAGCAGCTCGCGGGCCCCGACCGGCTGCGCCCCGGCCGCGACGGCGACGTCGTAGAGCTCCTCGGGGACGTCGTAGTGGTCGCCCTGGAACGCCCGGCGCGGGATGCCCAGCTCGGCGGCGACGAAGGCGTGCAGCTCGTCGTGGGAGACGTCGCTGACCAGGTGCGACCACCGGCGCCCCCGCCACGGCCAGACGGGGGTGTCGATGAGCAGGGCCACGGGGCCCAGTCTGCCTCCCGGCTACGGTCGACGCCGTGGACGAGATCCGCTGGGGCGTCGTCGGGCCGGGCCGCATCGCGCAGAGCGTGATGGGCGACTTCGCGCACGTGCCGGGGGCGCGGCCGGTGGCGGTGGCGTCCCGTTCGGCCGACCGGGCCCGGGCGTTCGCGGAGCGGCACGGGCTCGAGCGGGCCCACGGCTCCTACGCCGCGATCGTCGCCGACCCCGACGTCGACGTCCTCTACGTCGCCACCCCGCACCCGCAGCACCACGCGATCGCGCTGGCCGCGATCGAGGCCGGCAAGGCGCTGCTGGTGGAGAAGGCGTTCACCGCGACGACGGCGGGCGCACAGGAGGTGGTCGCGGCCGCACGGGCCAACGGCGTCTTCGTCATGGAGGCGATGTGGACGCGGTTCCAGCCCGCCGTCGTCCGCCTGCGGGAGCTGGTCGCCGACGGCGCGATCGGCGAGGTCCGGTCGGTGCAGGCCGACCTCGGCGTCGACCGCGCCTACGACCCCGCCGACCGGCTGTTCGCCCTCGAGCTCGGCGGCGGCGCGCTGCTCGACCTCGGCGTCTACGTCGTCTCCTTCGCCCAGATGCTGCTCGGCACCCCGGGCACGGTGACCGTCACCGGCTCGACCTTCCCCACCGGCGCCGACGCCGAGGCCGCGCTGCTGCTCGGCTGGGACGACGGCCGCTCCGCCACGCTGACCACGTCGCTGCGCTACCCGACGCCTGGCTCCGCGCGGGTGTTCGGCACCGGCGGCTGGATCGACGTCCTGCCCCGGTTCCACCACCCGGCCACGATCGTGCTGCACCGCACCGGCGCCGAGCCCGAGGAGATCACCCTCCCGCCGGACGGCACGGGCTACTCCCACGAGCTGGCCGAGGTGACCGAGTGCCTGCGCGCCGGGCGCACCGAGAGCGCGGTCATGCCGCTGGCCGACACCCTCGCCGTCCAGGACGTCCTCGAGCAGGCGGCGCACCGGCTCGGCGTCCACCACCGCGAGGACCCGCACGTCCTGGACTGATCAGGCGGCGCGCCACGCCGCGCCGGTCGCCTCCTCAGGCGTCGGCACGCGGGTGGGCGTGCGGCCGGCCCGCCGCACCGCGCCGGCCAGCGCGACCGCGTCGACGACGGCCGCGCCGCCGGGGTCGTTGTTGAGGTAGACGAACACGTCCTCGTCGTCGGCCCAGGTCGCGGCCAGGCGCTGCGCCCACCCGTCGAGCACCGCCGGCGGATAGCCCCACCCCTCGGCGCCGGTGTGCAGCCGCAGGTAGCCCCAGCCGGTGGTCCTCCACAGCGGGGTCACCGGCCGCTCGGCGCGGTCGGCCCAGCACAGTGCCGCGCCGTAGCGCTCGAGCAGGGCACGCACCTCGTCGGTCTCCCAGGTCGCGTGCCGCGGCTCCACGGCCACCCGCATCCCGGGCGGGAAGCAGGCCAGGCAGTCGCGCAGCAGCCCGGTGTCGGCCTTCAGGGTCGGCGGCAGCTGCAGCAGGACCACGTCGAGCCGGTCGCCGAGGCCCGCGGCGTGCTGCACCAGGCGGGCCACCGGCTCCTCCGGCTCGCGCAGCCGCCGGACGTGGGTGAGAAACCGGCTGGCCTTGACCGCCCAGCGGTAGACGGGCGGGGTGCGCTCCCGCCAGGCGGCGAAGGTGTCCCGCTCGGGCAGCCGGTAGAAGGCGGCGTTGCTCTCGACGGTGGCGAAGTGGGCGGCGTGGTGCTCCAGCCACAGCCGCTGCGGCAGCCGGGGCGGGTAGAAGCGGCCGCGCCAGTCGCGGTACTGCCACCCCGAGGTCCCGATCACCACGGCCACGCCGTCGGCCTACCCTCCCCCGCCGTGACCGACGCACCCGCCCGCTTCAAGGACCTCTGCATCGACGCCCGCGACCACCAGGCGCTGGCCGACTGGTGGTGCGCCGCCATCGGCTACGTCCGCCGCGACACCCTGCCCGACGGCACGCCGCGCGAGCGGGACTGGCCGGTGCTGGTCGAGGACCCGGCCGGGCGCGGACCCGAGCTCTGGTTCAACCCGGTACCCGAGCCGAAGACGGTGAAGAACCGGGTGCACCTCGACGTCGTCGGCGACTCCGCGGCGCTGCAGGCCGCCGGCGCCACCGTGGTGCGGGCCTCGGACGAGCGCCCAGGGCACGAGGCCGACGAGGACGCCGGCGAGATCGGCTGGGACGTCCTCGCCGACCCCGAGGGCAACGAGTTCTGCTGCTTCCCGCCACAGGAGGACTGAGCCCGCTCCCCGGGGGGGGGGGGGGGGGGGGGGGGGGGGCGGGGGGGGGGGGGGGGGGGGGGGGGGGGGGGGGGGGGGGGGGGGGGGGGGGGGTGGCGGCGTG
>NZ_JBJGYX010000098.1:0-9874 GCF_054050195.1 Geodermatophilus sp. SYSU D00710 | reverse complement strand
CGCGCCCCGCTGTGTGGTGAACCCAGCCCCCCCCGCCCCGCGGCGGGCCGCCCCCCCCCCCCCGGGCGGCCCCCCCCCCCCCGGCCGTCAGCCGCGGAGCCAGACCGCCGTGTCGGCGGGCACGACGCCGCCGGAGACGTCGTCGCTGGCCAGGAGCACCGCGCCCTCCGGCAGCGGTACCGGGCGCGCGGAGGCGTTGACCAGGCACACCAGCCCGCCGGGACGGCGGAACGCCAGGCACCCCTCCGGCGCGGGCAGCCACTCGAGGGACTCCCCGGTGAACGCCGGCGAGGTCCGCCGCAGGTGCAGCGCCGCGCGGTAGAGCGAGAGCACCGACGCGGGGTCGGCGGCCTGCGCCTCGGCGGTCATCGGGCCCCAGCCCTCCGGCATGGGCAGCCAGGTGTCCGGCCGGGTGGAGAAGCCGTAGGACGGGTCGGTGCCCGACCACGGCACCGGGATGCGGCAGGCGTCGCGGCCGCGCTCGGTGTGGCCCGAGCGCTCCCAGATCGGGTCCTGCAGCGCCTCGTCGGGCAGGTCGACGTCGGGCATGCCGAGCTCGTCGCCGTTGTAGACGTAGGCCGCGCCGGGCAGCGCCAGCTGCAGCAGCGCCGCCGCCCGCGCGCGGCGGGTGCCGGTTCCGCCGCCGCCGTAGCGGGTCACGTGCCGCGGGCGGTCGTGGTTGGAGAGCACCCAGCAGGCCGGCGCCGGCGTGGCCTCGACGGTGGCCAGCGAGTGGACGACGGCGTCGCGCAGGTCGTCGACGTCCCAGTCGGCGGTCAGCAGCTTGAAGTTGAACGCCAGCTGCAGCTCGTCGGCGCGCAGGTAGCGGGCGAGCCGGTCGTCGTCCTTGAGCCAGATCTCACCGACGGCCATCGTGCCGGGGTACTCGTCGAGGACGGTGCGGATCCGCCGGTGCACCTCGTGCACGCCCTCGTCGTCGAACCGGTGGTCGCCCGGCCCGTGGTCGTCGAGCAGGCCGGTGTCCTCCATGGGCAGCATGTCCGGCAGGCCCTCGGGCTTGGCCATGCCGTGGCCGACGTCGATGCGGAACCCGTCGACGCCGCGGTCGAGCCAGAACCGCATCGTCGTCTCGAGGTCGGCGACCACCTCGGGGTTGGTGAAGTCCAGGTCGGGCTGCTCGGGCGCGAAGAGGTGCAGGTACCACTGGCCGTCGGGCACCCGCGTCCAGGCCGGACCGCCGAACACCGAGGGCCAGTTGTTCGGCGGCTGCGCGCTGTCGGGCCCGCGACCGTCGCGGAACAGGTAGCGCGCCCGCTCGGGCGAGCCGGGGCCGGCGGCCAGCGCGGCCTGGAACCAGGCGTGCCGGTCGGAGGTGTGGTTGGGCACCAGGTCGACGGTCACCCGGATGCCGAGCGCGTGCGCCTCGGCCAGCAGCGCGTCGAATGCGGCCAGGTCGCCGAAGACCGGCTCGACGTCGCGCGGGTCGGCGACGTCGTAGCCGTGGTCGGCCATCGGGGAGGGGTAGAACGGCGTGATCCACAGCGCGTCGACGCCGAGCTCGGCCAGGTGGGGCAGGTGCGAGCGGATGCCGGCGAGGTCGCCGACGCCGTCGCCGCTGCCGTCGGCGAAGCTGCGGATGTAGACCTGGTAGAAGACGGCGTCGCGCCACCAGTCGGCGTCGGTGCGTCGGAACGGGTGCAGGGCAGGGTCCACCGGGGTCACCGGGCTCCTCGAGGGGTGTGTGTCGGCCCCCTCGCAGGGGCCCGCCACGAGCGTGCGAGTGGCGGGGGGCGAGGGGGTCCTTCGGCTACGGGCGCAGGAGGCCGGGCGCGTCGTCGGGCCAGCGGTTCTGCATGCTGCGGGCGGCCATCGTCAGGTAGCCCCACAGCGTGGCGTCCTGCTCGGCGGTGAGCTCGAGGGAGTCGACGGCGTCCCGCATGTGCCGCAGCCACGCGTCGCGCTCGGCCGCGCCGATCGCGAACGGCGCGTGCCGCATGCGCAGGCGGGGGTGGCCGCGCTGCTGGGAGTAGGTCGTCGGGCCGCCCCAGTACTGCTCGAGGAAGCCGCGGAGCCGGGTCTCGGCGCCGTCCCAGTCGTCCTGGGGGTACAGCGGCGCGAGGACCGGGTCGGAGCGGACACCCTCGTAGAAGCGGGCGACCAGCCGCCGGAAGACCGGCTCGCCGCCGACCTCCTCGTAGAAGGTCCGCGCCGAGGGCAGGGACCGGCTCGCCTCGCTCATGGCACCGATGGTCCCGCAGTGGGGTGCCGCCCCGCCACGCCGGGTCGGGTGCGGGCCAGGGCGAGCAGCGGGGGGACGACGGCGACCAGGCCGATGCCGCCCGCGACGGCGACGACGGCGGCGGCCGGGACCCGCTCGGCGGCCAGGCCCGCACCGAGGGCACCGAGGCCCTGCACGCCGTAGAGGCCGCTGACGGCGACGCCGAACGCGCGGCCGCGCACCGCGGGCGGCACCGCCTGCACGAAGGCGACGTTGAGCGGGATCGTCCACGAGGCGCCCAGGCCGGCGACGAACAGCAGGCCGACCACGAGCACGTAGGCGCCCCGTCCGGGTCCGGCCGACAGCGCCACCAGCCCGGCGAGCAGCACCGGCGCGAGGGACAGCACGACCAGCACCGGCATGAGCCGCTCGCTGCGCGCGGTGCCGAGCAGCCGGGCGACGACGAGGCCGCCGATGGTCACGCCCAGCGGGTTGGCCGCCAGCAGCACGCCCAGCGCGGCGGCGCCCTCGCCGAGGCCGTCGGTCAGCGGGGCGGCGATGCCCTCGGCGACGTTGGCGAACAGCGTGCCGGTCCACAGCAGGCCGATGATCGCCACCAGCCGCGGGCTGCGGCCGATCAGCCGCAACCCCTCGCCGGCGTCCCGCCACACCGACGACGGCTCCCCGGCCGGCTCGACCGGGGCCGGGCGCCGCTGCAGGCCGAGCCACAGCCACAGCGCGGAGACGGCGAAGGTCGCGGCGTCCAGCAGCAGCACCACCGACGGGCTCAGCGCGGTGACCAGCGCGCCGGCGGCGACGAAGCCGACCACCTGGGCGAGCTGCAGGCTGACGTTGGTCAGCGAGGTCGCGACCGCGTACCGCTCGCCCTCGAGGACGTCGGCCATGAGCGCCGAGCGGGCCGACTCGAACGGCGGGGCGCACAGCGAGACCGCGAACAGCAGGACCAGCAGCACCGGCAGCGGGGTGCCGGGGATCGCCATGAGCGCGACCAGCCCGGCCCGGGCGACGTCGCTGGCGATGAGCACCCGGTGCCGCGGGAACCGGTCGGCGAGGGTGGCGAGCACCGGGCCGCCCAGCGCCCAGGGCAGGAAGCTCAGCGCGAAGGTGAGCGCCGCCAGCAGCGGTGAGTCGGTGCGCTGGTAGACGACGACGGTCAGCGCGACGCGGGCGAGCTCGTCGCCGACGGTCGAGAGCGTGTAGGTGCCGAACAGCGGCCGGAACTCGCGCACCGCGAACACGGCACGGAAGGAGGCCCGGTCCTCCGCGACCCCGGAGGAGGCCGGACGTCCCCCGTCGCCGGCCGTGCCCCCTCCGCTCATCGGACGCCGGCCGCGCTGGCCGCGCCGGCCGAGGCCGCGCCGAGCAGGGGCGGTGGCGTCCGGATGCCCTCGGCGACGAAGCGCTCCTTGAGCCGCATCCGCAGCTCCCGGCCGACCCGCCACTGGTCGGCGTTGGTCGAGCGCACCTGCACCCGCATGAAGACGCCCTCCGAGAGGATCTGCTCGACGCCCAGGGACTCGGGCTCGGCCAGCAGCACCGCCGCCCACTCCTCCTCGGCGTACATCGCGTCGGCGACCTCCTGCATCACCGTGCGGCAGCGCTCGAGGTCGGTGTCGTGCGCCACCGGCATGTCGATGACGACCTGCGCGTAGCCCTGGCTCTTGTTGCCGACCCGCAGGATCTCGCCGTTGCGGGCGTACCAGACCACGCCGTTGACGTCACGCAACCGGGTGATGCGCAGCCCCACCGCCTCGACGGTCCCGCTGGCCTCGCCCAGGTCGACGACGTCGCCGACGCCGTACTGGTCCTCGAGGATGATGCCGATCCCGGCGATGAAGTCCTTGACCAGGTTCTGCGCGCCGAAGCCGAGCGCCACGCCGACGACGCCCGCGCTGGCCACGATCGGGGCCAGGTCGATGCCCAGCTCGCCGAGCACCAGCACGACGGCGATGCCGAGGATCACGAACGACGCGAAGCTGCGCAGCACCGAGCCGATCGCCTCGGCCCGCTGCGTACGGCGGGCGGCGACCTGCTCGAGGGCGTCGCCGGAGCCGCCGCGGTTGCGCAGCGGCCGCAGGATCGTCGGCATCGACCCGGTCGCGGTGCGCTCGGTCAGCCGCCGGATCGCGCGGTGCACGAGGAAGCGCACGACCCCGGCGAGCACCAGGACCAGCAGGATCCTGGCCGGCCGGGCGATGAGCGTGTCGGCGTTGCCGGCCAGCCAGCCCATGCCGGAGAGTTCGTACACCTTCGCGCAGAGGGTGGTCGGGTCGGAGGCGCAGTCGGGCACGGCGGCCGCGAGCAGGCCGTCGGCAGCGACTACGGAGGGTGGAGCGGTCATCACCCTCCATGGTGTCAGGTCGGTATCGGTCCTCCGGGACCCGGCGCGCCCTCCGGCGCCGGGCCGGTCGCGGCTGCGAGGAAGGCGAGCTGGTCGGCGGCGAGGCCCACCGTGCGGCTGACCGCCCGGGCGCCGTGGCCCACCGACGTCTCGCGGCGCAGCACGACCGGCGCGTCGGCGCTGGTCGCCGCCTGCAGCGCGGCGGCGAGCTTGCGGGCGTGCAGCGGGTCGACCCGCGTGTCGGACTCGAAGGTCGTGAACAGCACCGCCGGGTAGGCGGTGCCCTCGCGCACCGCGTGGTAGGGCGAGTAGCCGAGCAGCCAGCCCAGCTCCACCGGGTCCTCGGCGGTGCCGTACTCGTCGTTCCACGTCCGGCCCAGGCCGAAGCGCTCGTAGCGGACCATGTCCAGCAGCGGCGCGCTGCAGACGACGCCGGCGGCCAGGTCGGGCCGCTGGGTGAGCGTGGCGCCCACGAGCAGGCCGCCGTTGGAGCCGCCCATCACCGCCAGCTGCCGGTGGGTCGTCCACCCCTGCGCGACGAGGTGCTCGCCGGCGGCGGCGAAGTCGTCGAAGACGTTCTGCTTGCGCTCGCGCATGCCGGCGCGGTGCCACTCCTCGCCGTGCTCGGAGCCGCCGCGCAGGTTGGCCACCGCCCACACCCCGCCGGCGGCCACCCAGGCCAGCGCCTGGGCCGAGTAGGCGGGGGTGAGGGCCACGTTGAACCCGCCGTAGCCGTAGAGGACCGCCGGGCGCGGGGTGTCGGGCGTGCCGGTGCGCGAGACGACGAACAGGTGCACCGGCGTCCCGTCGGCCGAGGTCGCGTGCGTCTCGACGACGGTCACCTCCGGCACCTCGCCGGCGACCGGGGCGCGCTCGTCCGGGGCGAGGGTGTCCGCGGCGGCGGCGTCCCAGCGCAGCACCGACGGCGGGGTCGAGAAGTCGGTGTAGCCGACCCAGGCGGTGGTGCCGCCCTCAGGTGGCGCGCTCACGCCGGAGACGCTGCCCGGCGGGAGCCCGGTCACCTCGCCGAGGCGGCCCGAGCCGTCGCCGGCCCAGACCGAGAGCCGGTCGGTGGCGTCGACCGAGTGGACGGCGAGCACCTGCAGCGACCCGTCGGCGCCGTCGACCAGCGCGACGTCGGCGAGCACGCCGTCGTCGGCCTGCGGGACGACGTCGCGCCAGGCCTCCGGCGCCCAGGTCGCGGGGTCGGCGGGGTCGGCGACCGCCAGCCGCCGGCGCGGCGTGCCGCGGTCGCTGAGCAGCCACAGCCGGCCGTCGCGGGCCACCCAGGCGGTGGTCTGCGCGTCGACACCGACCTGGAGCTCGCGCACCGCGCCGTCCCCGCCGAGGTCGGCCACCCAGACGTCGTCGCGCGGGGCGGTGCCGGCCGACGCGGAGACGACGAGCCAGCGGCCGTCGGGGCTGGTGCGCACGCCGTAGTAGTTGGTGGGGTCCAGGGCGGGCGGGTCGAAGGTGCCGCCGTGCACGAGGACGTCGCCGTCGGGGTCGGCGCCGACGCGGTGGCGCCACACCCGGCGGTGGAACTGCTCCTCGCCGGCGGGCACCTGGTCCGGCGCCAGGCGGCGGACGTAGAAGAGCTCGTCGCCGCCGGGCAGCCAGGCGACGGGGGAGTAGCGGCAGCGGTCGACCGGGCCGTCGAGCCGCTCGCCGGTGGCGACGTCGAGGACGTACAGCCGCGACTCCTCGTCGCCGCCGGTGGACAGCTGGTAGGCCAGCCGGTCGCCCTCCCACGACGGCGACCACGCGTCGAGCGTCGTCGTCCCGGAGGGGTCCAGGGCCATCGGGTCGACCAGCACCCGCACGGTGCCGTCGGGCTCGCGGACCCGCAGGACGGCGTGCTCCTGGCCGGGGTCGCGCCGGGTGGAGAACGCCCGGCCGCCGCGGTGCACCGGGACGCCGACGGCGCCGGCGTGCACCAGCTGCTCGAGGCGGGCGGCGAAGGCCGGGCGCAGCGGCAGCGCGCCCAGGACGTCGGCGGCGAGCGCGTCCTGGGCCACCGTCCACGCCTGCGTCCGGGGGTCCTGCGGGTCCTCCAGCCAGCGGTAGGGGTCGGCCACGCGGTGGCCGTGCAGGTCCTCGACGAGGTCGAGCCTCTCGGCGTCGGGGTAGCGCACCCGTCCGACCGTAACGGGCCCGCTCCGGGGCGGCCCGACCTCCCGCGAGCGCCGGGGCCCCAGGTCAGGGCAGGATGGTGCTGCCCGCGGGCCGCCCCGGTACGGCGGTCCGGGGCGTCGGAGGTGCTCCGTGTCGCGTTCCGCGTCCGGGTCGTCGCCGGCGGGCCACCCAGGTCCGCGACGCGACCCCGTCCCCGTCCCCCGGCTGCCCGTGCCCTCGTCCGGCACGACGTCGGCCACGCTGCTGCTCAACGCCACCTACGAGCCGCTGTGCGTGGTGTCCAGCCGGCGCGCGATCGTGCTGGTCCTGGCGGAGAAGGCGGAGCCGGTCGACGCCGCCGCCGAGGTGGTCCACGCCGAGCGCCTGAGCCTGCCGGTGCCCGTCGTCGTCCGGCTCACCCGGTACGTGCGGGTGCCCTACCCGGCGCAGGTGCCGCTGTCCCGCCGGGCGGTGTTCACCCGCGACGGGCAGACCTGCGTCTACTGCGGGAGCTCGGCGACCAGCATCGACCACGTGGTGCCGCGCAGCCGGGGCGGCACGCACACGTGGGACAACGTGGTGGCCGCCTGCCGCCGGTGCAACCACACCAAGGCCGACCGGTCGCTGGCCGAGCTGGGCTGGAAGCTGCCGCACCCGCCGCGCACCCCGAGCGGCGCGGCCTGGCGGCTGCTGGGCGCGCGCACCGTCGACCCGCGCTGGCGCGAGTGGCTGGGGATGCCCGAGAGCGTCTCGGCATGATGGAGGACCCCGTCCTCCCCACCCCTCGCACGCTCGGGGCGGGCCCCGGGACGGGGCCGACGAGCCACCGGACGGAGAACCGATGACCTCTGCCGGGACCGCACGGCGGCTCTGGGCGCTGGCCGAGCCGCTGCACGCCCTCGTCTACTTCGCCGACGAGGTCCGGTCGGCGGGCCGGGGGGCCGGCCTGACCGGCTTCTGGTCCACCTACTTCGCGCTGCGGGCCGCGCCGCTGGGTCCGGTGGGCCCCGAGGTCGTGACGGCGACCTTCTACAACTTCGCCCCGGCCTTCGTCGCCCGCCGCGTCCCGGAGGTGTGGTCGGCGGTGACACCCGACGCGGCGCTCGAGGCGCGGCGGGCCGGCGTGGACGCCGCCGTGCGCCGGGTGCTGGGGGAGTGGGTGGACTCGCCCGAGGCGGCCGAGGCCGCGACGCTGGCCCGGGCAGCCGCCGACGCGGTCGACCTGCCCGGCCGCCCGCTCGCCGCCGCCAACGCCGGGCTGCCGGTGCCCGCCGAGCCGCACCTGGCGCTGTGGCAGGCGGTGACCACGCTGCGGGAGCACCGCGGCGACGGGCACAACGCCGCGCTGCTCCAGCGCGAGGTGTCCGGAGCCGCCGCGCACGTGCTGGTGGCGGCGGCCGGCCGCGTCGACCGGGAGTGGCTGCAGAGCGCCCGCGGCTGGGACGACGACGCCTGGGACGCCGCCGCGCGGCAGCTCACCGGCCGCGGCTGGCTCGACGGTGCCGAGCTCAGCGCCGAGGGGCTGGCGATGACCACCGCGATCGAGGCCGACACCGACCGGCTCGCCCTCGGTCCCTGGCGCGCGCTCGGCGACACCGGCTGTGACCGGCTGGCCGAGCTGCTCGCGCCGGTGCGCCGGGGGCTCGTCGCCGCGGGGCTGTTCCCCGACCGGAACCCCATCGGCGTCCCCGTCGACGCCGTGTGAGCCGTGGGCCGGGGGCCGCTGGGGCTCGCGGTCACGGATGGGTCACGTGGGGTCCCACGGCTCCCAGCAAGCGTGTCCGTGACTCAGCCGTATCGGACGGTCACCGTACGTTGCGCCGAGGTCAGCGCCGCTCGGGCGCTGCGGTCGCCGGAAGGTGTCCCATGTCCAGCCCCTCCACCACGCGCCGCCGGACCGTGCAGCGCTTCGGCCTCGCCGGCATCGGCAGCGCCGTGCTCTTCGTCGGCATCGCGTCCCCGGCGGCCGCGGCGCCCGACGTCGTCCTCCCTCTCGAGCCGGCCGAGGTGGCCCTGCTCAACATCCCGACCGAGAACGGCCCCGCCGGTGCTCCCACGCCCTACGAGGTCCAGTACGGCGACACGCTGACCGTGGACCTGGCCGACGGCCTCGACCCCACCGACGCGGTGATCAGCATCGAGTTCCCCGACACCGCCGCCGACACCGACTCCGACCCGGACAAGGTCTACTCCACGGACCCGAGCGCGACCGACCCGCTGGTCGCGAGCGTGATCCCCGGTACCAACGACGTCGCGATCCTCCTGCCCGTGGACGACATGGTGAACGGGCCGGAGGCCGTCCTGCGCATCGACCCCGTCGACACCGACCCCGCCGTCCTGGGCCCGGAGTTCACCGTCGACCCGGAGATCGTGTACGAGCTGGGCTTCAGCGCCACGGCCCCGACCGGCAGGATCCTCCGTCCCGAGCTCCTGGCGCTCGCCCAGGTGCCCTGCGCCCTGAGCTCGCCGACGCCGTGCCCGGTCGCGGTGAGCGCCGGATCCGGTCTCGTCCTCGACCTGACCGTGGACTCGGCGCTGCGGGACCTCGGCCTCACCGCCCTCGACGGCATCGAGCTCGAGCTGGCGAGCGCCGACGACCCCACCGCAGCTCCCGTGCCGCTCACCGTCGAGGCGAGCGGCACCACGGCGCGGGCCGTCCTGCCCGCCGACCTGGCCGCCGGTCCCTACGCCCTCGTCCTCGGCCAGCCGACGGCGTCGGGCTACTCGATCGTGCTCGCCGAGCTGGCGGTGGCGGCTCCGCCCGCCGCACCGACGACCGCGGCGCCCACGCCCGCGCCGAGCACGCAGGCCGTCGTCAACACCGGGCTGCGGTCGAACACCGGCGTGACCGCCCCGGCTCCCGAGAACGGCTCCGGCAACGTGGCCGTCGCCGCGGGCGCCGGCCTGCTGCTCCTCGCCGGTGCCGGCGGCGTCGCCGTCGCCCGCACCCGTCGCCGTCCGGCGGTCGAGGCCGGGACGGGCGAGGCCTGATGCGGCCGGGGCGGCGTACTGCCGCGATCGCGGCGGTCGCCGCCCTGGGCATCGCCGGCAGCACCCTGCTCGTCGTCGGCCTGGACGACGACGAGCGGTCCGCCGCGGGCGCCCCGGGCGCCCCCCCCCCCGGGGGGCCCCCCCCCCCCGCCCCCCCCCCCCCCCCCCCCCCCCCCCCCCCCCCCCCCCCCCCCCACCCCCCCCCCCCCCCCCCCCCCCCCCCCCCC